>NZ_JBIVXM010000020.1:0-89127 GCF_044769205.1 Paenarthrobacter sp. NPDC090520 | reverse complement strand
GCCTGGTCGCCTTGGGTGAAGGCGGTGTTCATCCCGGACTGGCCTTGCACGATCGCGCCCAGCGCGGTGTTCAACTCCGAGGCGACCAGGTCGGATCGGTTCTTGAAGGAGTCGAACGCGGCCTTGCCTGCGCCGCTGAACTTTCCTTCCAGCGGGGTGACGGCGTCCACGAAGCGGCGCACCAACGCCCCCAGGTCCTGATGCGAAGCATCGGACTGCCGAACAAGAGTGGTGAGCGTCTGCGCGCCCAGATCAAAAACAGCCATACAAAAGGCCCCCAATAGCCCTCGAAACAAACCCACCAAACCAGTGGGTGCCGCGACCGGAAATGGCCACGCAGCCGGGGACATTGTGAACACACAAAAACGGCACTAGGTGGCGAAAAAGGCTCTCCCTAGACCGAAACGAGGGAAATTAGGTGGTAAAAACCCAAAATTAGGTGCTGCGAAAAATCATCTAGGTGGTCGTACACGACTACCGCGAGGCCTTGCCCTCTAAACAGCGGCACGAGTCACAGCAAGGCAATCAAGACACCTCAAATCGTGAACTGCCCACGTGAGGTTAGGGTCGTTTTCATGGCGATGTCGTTCAATGAGAAAAGAGACTCTGGGATTCGTGAGTCGGCGGCCACGGGACCGGATGGACCCGTTCGGCTCCGCTGGTACCGACCAATACCCAGCCAGGCTCGTGTGTCTGTTCCCACACTTGTCTGGGCGCACGGCGGAGGCTTCTTCGCTGGCGGAATCGACCAGCCTGAAGCGCACGATGTTGCCCGGGCTCTTTCTGATAGAGGCGTTACCGTGGTCACGGTCGGCTACCGCCTCGCACCGCTCCCTGGACTGGATTGGGCCTTCAGAGGAGGAACCCGGTCAAGAGCACGCTTCCCGCTACCGATGGAAGACCTTCTGACCGCGCTTCAACACGTCGGCAGCCAGACAGACGGAGGGTTGATCCTCGGCGGAGCAAGCGCCGGAGCATGCTTGGCTGCCTCTACGGCGTTCCGTGCCGTCGAGATGGACCTGCACCTTAGAGGAGCCATCTTCGCGTACGGATTCTTCCATGCCGTGCACCCTCGGGCGCCTGAGATCCAACGTCGAGTTCGCGGTCATCGCCGGCTAACACACTCCCGATGGGTTCTGAATGCGCTGAACCGAAACTACGCAGGATCTGAACCGGCGCTTAGAAACCGTTTGGCTTTCCCAGGAGGACACGATCTCTCCGGGGTCCCGTCCACCCTCATGATCAATGCAGACAATGACGTCATGCGCGCTTCAGGCGACCAGTTCGCGGCCGAACTCCGAGGCGCCCAGGTCGACGTCGAACACCACATTCTGCCTGGATCCCGTCACGCCTTCCTGAACCAGCCCCGCCGCAACGACTTTGCAAAGGCCATCGATCTGATGGCTTCGTGGTCGTTGACTAGATGTGCACCACATTCTGCATCCGGATAACTCTCGGCGCGATCCTCTACGCAGGGTGGCCACGTGCGAAGTTCACCGCTTCTAGGTGGTGAGAGAACGCGATGAACGAGCGAACCCATTGGGTTTGAACCCGTCAGCAAGACCGGAGAAGCTAAGCCCTCAGAACCCGCGCTGCACTGCCCGGCTCGAACCACCCCAAACAGTCGAGAACTCGCCGTGCCACACTGGGAGTACGGCGCCGACTGCTGCTCCACGGACTTTGCAAACACAAACAAGGTGTCTCCACAGTGGTCAAGGTCGGTCCGGTCTCGGACCAGAGCCGGAGGTGTCAGGCCACGCGGGCAGGCGGGCCGTCGTCGCCTACACATTGAGGGGGAGCACGGAGCAACACTGGAGAGAGAAATTGGATGCCAAAGATCTGCCTGGTGCAGTTTCTGCCTATTACGCTGCAAACGGCAATCCCTACGACTTGTTCCAGCTCACCGGAAACCCCGGCCTTCCCATTGATGTCATGTTTCACATCGCCGCTCACCGGGATTGGGCTGAGGCCTCGGGCCTGTTGACCAACTACTCCGTGCCCACCGAAGTCCTGGAATTCCTCGCCGATCGATTCCCCGACGCGGACGGGGACATCAACCATCACCCCAACGCCTCGCTTGCTCGAAAGATGAGACTCATCGCACGAGAAGCTACTGGTTCGTCCCTGCACTCGTTCTTCGCAGCTACGAAAGCCGACGACGCTGAACAAGCAAAATTTCATGCACTCCTGGACGAATCGACCGCAGGGGCCACCATCGCTGAGATTTGGCACAAGATCCGCCCGGAAGGATCAGCTCCAAGGGTTTGAACTGTCGTGCCCTCAGAGCCCACGCCGGACATGGAACACCTGGCGCATCTCGTCTGCGCGGGTGTCGCGCGCGTCATGGTGGAGCTTTCAGATTGACCTCACCCGCCCGCACACACGGCGGCCCGCACTTGTCCGCGATGCGCCGCCAACGCCGGTCGACCTCGTGGACTTCCTCCTGGTTGGACACGAGCGGGTTGGAGCGGAGGCCATCGACGACGGCGGTCGCGGACGGGGCGTCAGCAGCGTCTTCTGCTTTGAACGGGGCCCTTGGGTGTCTACTTGTCCAGGATTGAGCGGACTTAGGCAAACGGCTATGCAATCCGGCTAACCCGCCATTGGTAGTGGTGCTGGGAGGGTCGCATGCTTCGTGAACGAGGTAGGTTGGGGGCTGTATGCGCATCTACGCTGCGTCGCATCGCAGCCTCATGGGGGACAGCTTGGTACGTATCAGATTCGACGGTGGGTTGATTGATGGGGTGACTGCGTATCAAATCACGAAGTGGCGTTATAGGGCCACCATCTTTATGGCTGTCGTGGGCCTGACCTGTCTCGCGCTGATGAAGGCCGGCATCCCACAATCGTGGTTCACAAACTCCTTGGTGGGTCTTTTTGCTTCCTCGGGGCTTCTCTTGATTGTGGTGGTCAATTGGGCAGAGTCCCGCGTGAGGGCCGAGAAGAAGGCCAGCTACACGACCTTGCGTTTAGGCGATAAGCAACTCATGCAGCGAGACCCCTACATGGGCAGAGTTATCCGGCTCGCCGGTGGGGAGTATGTAGACCGGCGACGGTTTGCTGAGATTCTGGCGGCGACGAAGGCGGAAGCGTTGAGGGTGCCTGGCGAGCAGTGACACTCAGCGTCTGCAGTCAAGAACGCCGTGGGACCCACATGATGCGGATCCCACGGCTACGAGGTGACTGTCAGCGTCCCACTTAGGGACGGTCAAGGTCTTGGTTTGGGCTGGTCCCAATCGCGGGCGTAGTCATCCCTGACAAGAGGCCACACCAATCCGAACGCTTCTTCTGCCGAGCTGACGTCTTCAGGAAGCGGCTTTAGCAAGACAAACTCGTGCGGTATCATCCGTCCGGCCGCGTCCCGACGCCCTTCCGGGTCAGAGACGCGAATCGCGATACAGTTTGCGCTTTCTTGGAATGTCTCTGGAGCATCCACCGCGCCTTGAAACGCCGTCTCGTAAAGCTCTAACGGATCTGTGTGACCTGCAGTGCGTAGGAATCGAAAGCCCCAGCTCTTGCCACGGGTGGCCCAGATAAAAGTTAGCTCGGTGGTTCCGTTGCCGCTCCCGGACTTCACACGCGGCCTCGCAGTAGGACCTTCTCCTCGTCGCCACGGTCCAATTCCATTTGGAATCCGGTCAAGGTTTCCGCGAGGAAATCATGCTTCTCTCGGGCTTGAACGTGGAGGTCTTCGACCTTGCCGCCCGCAAAATCGAAAGCCGATTTTGAGAGGGCTGGGCTCAATAGCGCAGCAGCGGTGGCCACAGGGACGGGTAGACGGGCCATTAGAACGGGCAGCCTGGCTTTGCCGAGAACTTCAACCAGAGGCGTGACAACTTTGAACAATTGCTTGGCCGCACCCGTGCCCTTCGTCATCGCCTGTGCCCACGGCAAGAAGCGAGACAGAGGCAGCATGGCAGCAATGGGAAGGATCAAGTCCAATCCCACGCGTTTGGTTACTTCGATCTTTTCTGGTTCGAACTGTGCTGACGAGAGCAGAACGAAATCCTCTCCGACCGACAACGCTTCGGGAGCCTCGACGAATGTGCCCACGACCTCTTGAAGCTTGTTCAGCTCCCTTCCGACCTTTTCCACGAGAAGGTCACGGAAGCTTGTTACGTCGGTCTCAGGCAGCAGATCCGCCTTGGACAACGCCAACAGCCAGATTCTGGGAAAAGTAGCAAGCGGCTGGTTATCCTGGAGGACATCGTCACGCAGTTTGAGTAGCTGGGTGCTGATATTGGTCAGGAGCGACTTGAGGTAGCGCTCTTCCTCGCCCACGTGATCAAGGAGCTTTTGGCTGTCCACAAGTATCATGGCCACATCGGAGCTCAGCAGCGCTTGAAATGTGCCAATGCGGCGTTTTTCTTCTTCTGGCCCGCTAGGTTCCTCTTCGAACCACTCCCCAGGATAGTCATGCCAGACCAGCCGAAGTTCTTCCGCAATAACCTTCTTGGACTTTGCAGCAGCGCCCGGTTTGCGTTTGATGGTGAAGGCGTACGAGGTCGACGAAAAATGAGTGCTTAAGGGGAGTAAAGCGGAGTTCTTCATGCCCAAATAATTCTGATGCAGCCGGCGACCCTGCGCGTTATTAACGGCCAGAATGTCGAAGCGGTCTGTTCCGGAGAGTTGCTGCTCCAGCGCTAGGCCGTAGAAGGATGACAAGAGCACGGTCTTTCCGCTGCCGCTCTCACCGAAAACGGCAATTTGTTGCTCCCGGGCAATTTTATTCTGTTTCATGAAATCAACCTACGGCAATCGTGTAGTAGGGGATGTTTGAGTGGAAGACAAGATGCTTTGGGTCTCTTGCTCCGTAAGGCCAAGGAGATCGGCGCTGCCAGGAGTCCCCTGAATATGAAGTTTCAGTTTCTCGACTTCGTCTTTGAGCAGGTCGACAGTCGCACGGTACTTCTCGAAACCAGCAGTCCGACGTTTCCCCACAACGAAGTTGATGGCGGCAACGAGCACTCCCACAGGGAATGAAATGAGCAGAGCCCATCCAGCAGCGCCTAGAAAATCGAGTGCGACGGGCAGAGCTGCCTTGAATGACATGAAGTCGTTGACTCCTGTGACAACTGCCTTGAGGGCCGAATCTAGCGGACCCATAAACTGGCCCACCAAGGGAGTCTCAGCAAGCGATGGCGCGCTCAACTGAGTCGAGGCCACCTCCGACCAGCGCGGATCGCTGTAGTGATTCAGAACGTAAACCCCGGCTCCTGTGTTCAAGGCAGCAAAGAGAAGTATTGACGTAAGTGCAGTCCAGTGAAAGCGTCGCGGACGTACGATTCCCACCGCGACCACAAAAATCGCTGCTGCCGCCCAAACGGAAACATGTAGTTGATCGCGGCTCATGCCGCTTAGTAAATCCATGAATTTGCCCCATTTGTTAAAGAACTTTGCCGCCCGGCTAGGTCAACCTACCCGTAGAAAGTCCAATATGCGCCGAATTGCATTTCTCGAATGTAGAATATTCCAAATGCTAACTTGTTCCGTCCTCGATTACTTCCATCCCCAACTCTTTTCCGTGCATCCAGAGCACAACATCCATGGTCCGGAGATCTGAAATGTCCACACCAATTGCGGCCTTTTCCCTAATTTCTCTGAGCCTGTCGGGTAGACCCGAACCGTCGGCGAGAACAGAATGCCAGGTCTTCCATTGGCCTTCGCACGTCTGGAGACCCATGAGCGGTCCAACAACTGAGTCGTAAATCGGAATGAGGCGCGGTCGTTTCCTTGCCATGATCTTGCTGGCCCTCGTCGGTCCGATGCCCCAGCGGTAGGTGTCTGTTCCACGAAGCAACCGCCAGAGTTGGTTGGCCGGGCTGTCAGGCCCGAGGACGGCGTCGTAGTCCTCGGGCGGCACTGAGGCAAGGTCTATGTCAGTTGGGATCTGTCCCAGGAGTCGCGTCACCTCGGTGGCACTCGTTTCGATCAAACCAATCGCGGCCGTTGCAGGCACCTGGACGGACAGGAACGAGACGGCAAGGACATCATCGGCCGTAATTTGATTCGCAACATCCGAACGGTCGCCGCCACCAGCCCAATTGTCGAATCGGCTGCCGGTTTGAGGTAGATCGTGGTCGTAGAGCTTTGTGTAGTACTGGGTAACGAGTTCCGCAGCATTATCCAGCTGAGGCTCTGACAGAATTTCCGGTAAGGTCACGGTTCATCCTTCTGGGTGGCGTGCGGACTCGATTGGCAAAACGGTAGTTGTGGGGTCTGACAAAATTAGAGGGTTCTCATTGAATTCGGGTGCCAGGCCTGGGCGCGTGCCAGGGAGTGTTTCAATTCCCGCCCGCCGCCTTCTTCCAGTACTTCCGAATCACCTACGACTACAAGCAAGCTCCGTGCCCTGGACAGGCCAACGTACAGTTGCTCGGCAGCTCGATCCAAGTCCTTAAAACCATTCACGCAAAGGACAATTACGGACCTTTCCAAGCCCTTGAACCCAAGAACGTGTCCGTAAAACTCTGACTCTCCCGAATGGAACTCGCGCCAGTATTCGTCAGTTGCGCCGCGTTCGAAGTAGTCCAAGTGGACCGGGTGACGTTCTTTGGTGGTGAGGAGTGCGATCTGGTTGTTGGCCCAGCCCTCAGCAATGAGTGCGTCTACGCAGTCCCCGGCGACATCGAGTGCCGAATCACTGGTGCATTGGACTCTGCGGACAGGAACGCCCGTGTTGCCTCGTGGCGTGAAATGCGCACCTGCAAAGGGTTTGAAGGTTTCGGCAATTTTTCGGGTGTTGCGTAGGTTTTCGTCGACGTGAATGGGCGCAAATGAGGCGGTGGGCCCGTTGGCGTAGTCCGCCGTTGCCCCGCCCCAGCGCTTGTAGACGTCCTGCCTGTCGTCCATGAAGGCATACACCTCGCCGTTGTGGGGGTCAGTGGTGCAGGCCAAGAGAGCTTCCCACCATAGAGGCGCAAAATCCTGGGCTTCATCGACGATGACCGCGTCCAGCCGCTTGTCGGGATCCAGATCGGCCGCAAGTTCCTTCAAGAGCCGGGGCATCTCGACGTCGAAATAGTCCTGTCCAGCGCCGTCGGGAACCCCAAGTTTCCGCACATACTCGTGAAATTCGCCGGTGAACACAGGTTTCGCTTGGCGCCACGGCGAGACGCGGTCCTGTAGATATTGGCCGAGTCCTTTGTTGTAACAAAAGAGTCCAACGCGTTTGCCCTGCTTGCTCAGGAGCCGCGCCTTTTCCACGGCCAGCCAGGTCTTGCCGCTGCCAGCACCCCCTGTGAACCGGACCCGGGTCAGTGACCGTGTTGCCTGGAGAAGGACTGCCTGCCGCTCAGTGAGATGGTCCTGAGAATCTTCGTCTTCCTTGGCGTTTGCTTCACCGCTTGGCCCGGGTCGAAGGCTACCGCTAAGTTGGCGCACGATGCGGTCCATATAAGCCGCGGCAAGGGGAGACGCTCCGCCTCCTTCGGTCTCGATTGCGTGCCGGACCAACTCCGCGGGGGATCCGCATTGTGTCTCATCCAGGACCAGTGTTCGGGGACATCCGGTCATGGCCCAGTTCTTCGGTACCGAGGTGTATGGCAATGCCACCATGTAGGCAAAGCGGCTGGTGAGGGGTGTTCCAAGCTGACGCCCAATCCAGTTCTTGAAGGCATGGGCGGACCCTTGGGACTGGGCTACGGGGTTTTGGATCTTCCGGTTGCCGGCCCTGTCTGACTGATACCACTGACCCCTGTCCACGGATAGCCGGCCACCCTTGACTTCGATCGCGGCCATGCCAACCCCTGGCCAGAGAACAAGGATGTCGATTTCATGTTCGGCCCGCCCATCCCGCACTTGGACGGAATGGGCCAGGACAACGTCTTCTGGGAGGCTCTGCTTCAGCGATTCCCACACGGCGCGCTCTGCGCTTTGGCCGTCCGTGAACAGCGGCTCTTCCGGGATACAAGGCATCGACTTAGCCTCTAGCCCAGTTGAATGGCCTGTGAGTGCTGTCGATGCACCAGCCCAACCCAAGAATCAACTTTGCTCCCAATTTGCTTATTTGGTTGTTCTATCACGCTTTCAGAATTTCCAAAGGACAGGTCCAACAGATGAACACCGGGCTGGGCGCCGGGCTCGGCTTCATGCCATCTCCATGAACGGATGCTTGACGTTCCAAACAGTCAAGTGCGCCACTTCCGGCTGGCGTTGGGGAAGTTCGACGGCGGTTCCGGCGCCTTCCAAGCCGCCCCGCAGCGCGTTTAGTGGCCGGCTGCGAAGCGTTCCGTGACTTCGAACGCCGGCCAGCGGGCCGCCGTCGAACGTTTCCAGCGTCAGTTCCCGGAGGGCGGAAGCGAAGTCTCCGGCGCGTTGCCCGGGCAGTGCCCTGCTCACCCTGACGTGGTCAGGCAAGAGCTCAAGGTCCAACAACACCGAGTTCACCAGTTGCTGAAAGTGCCGGAGGAGCATCGTGTGAGTCCCAAAGATCTCCAGCAGCAAGGGCTGTGTCCCAAGTCCGATCAGCACACCACGCTGACCATCGACGGGAGTGGGGGCAATGTTGGGCCAGGACTCACACCGGGTTGTGGGCCGATCCAAGTGCTCCACCAAGGAACTGGTGGCAGAGGCGCCCCTGGCGGCATCGAGCCTGCTGACCCGTTCCCAGATGCGGCCCTGGCGATTGTCGCAGCGATGCTGTCGGCGCTGGACCCCAATTCGGCGTGGATCCCGATTGAGGTTTCCATTTCATGTTCAATTTGAGGATTCTGGAAAGTGACGCACGAGGATCAAAGTGGACTGCCCAAGGGGGGACTTACGGGAGGGAAGTAAACACTCAGGGCGACCGCGGAAATACATGAGATTTCAGGTAGCTGAGTGACATCATCTAGAGACTCTTAATCGGAAAGCTCTGAAAAGCACTCTGCAAGTCCTTTATAACTTTTGAATTCAGGCGGCCGTAGGCTTTGATATCAAGCGGTGAAGTGTTGTTGGTCGCTTCGTCGCCGGCTCCAAAAGTAATGTATTCAAGCCCAAAAAATTTGCAGGTCACATCCTCAAAATCTCTCTGCTCGGCAAAATGCTGTATCATACGGTAGTTCTCAAAGCCCTCGTAGGTGTCACGTAAAAAGTCGCCGAGCTCACCCTTCACGGGTTCGCCAGACCAGCCCAGGCACCCAATTAAAATATCAGTTATGCCAGAATGGTCGGAAACAATAACTTCCATGATTGGTAAATAAGACATGTCATTTTCGATAAAAACCTTATGCATAACTTCTAGAAGGTCATCCGGAGCATAAATACTGACACTAACTGAGGACTCATGACCTATTCCATCCAAGAACTCGAAAAGACCAGGCTTCCATCCATCGCACCAGTTAGTGTGCAGGCTAACGTTCTTGATGAATCTATCCCATGCCATGTGACTATCCGGTGTGAGGGTCTTATGGAACGAACTTCCCTGTCCTGAATCAAAGCCTGAGATCTCCGCCAGAATTAACTCTGGAGGTCTTACAAGGCTGACTTTGAGTCCACCTGAGTTATGCCATGAGACAATTTTCCACATCCCATCTGATAATAGGTAAATGAATTTGTCTGGATAGGATATTTCGACGCTGTCGAAGTCTAGACCATCTTGAATGGCTACGCTTATGGCCATCTCCACCGGATAACTACAATCATCGTCAAAAGCGGCCTGCACTCTTTCGTGGAGTGTGCCCTTTTTGAAATAACTCATGGTCGGCAAAGCAAAGAATAAGCCAAACGGGTGGATAACTCGACCGTCATCCCCAGCGTAGTCCAGTTCCGCTAGGATATAATCCACGATCTTAAAATTCGAAAGATTCTTCTGCAGGCGCCTCAGGCCTTCACGGCGCCGTTCCATACTTTCGAAAAGAAATACAGTATGCTCTGGGCATATCTCGGTACCCGACTGTGAAGCGAGAGGCTCGACAGTCTCCGCACTCACCGGCCGGCCGTCCGAATCCACCGTCAATTTATAGCCGGATAGCTGAAGGTTGCCGGTATGATAGAGCTCGGAAAATGGGAGAAGGAGTTCGTGCCACTCTGTAGAAACCGCTACACAACGCATCTGATCTAACCGTAAATTATCATTCTGTCCGAGTAGCCCTGTGTACTTAAAAAGTTCATGAATGCATTGTCGCGCAGCTCCATCGCTGCGCTTAAGCTCGATCACGACGATTAAGCCATGCTTATCACGAGCAAGAATATCAATAAATCCCCTGGATCCCACATTGTTGGGGAGATAGTATTCTTTGTCGACAAGCTGAAGACCGGGTTCAATAATATCCAAGTCTGCAGCGAGGAAATCGCGTATCACATCTTCGTCGTAAGCCATTGAAGTAACTCCTCAAGTCAATTAGGGGTATCTTACAGGCCGGCCTGCGGCTTATGGCTCAGGTGAAGAGGTTCACACGGGAACTCGGCTCCAGGTTTTGGTTCCCGTGCTGAGAACTGCTAGCTGGGGCACTGGGCTCCACACAAGAGTTCGTTCGCAAGGTTTTCGTTTTCGGCGGCGGTATGAGGATCTGGCGTGGACTCGCCACGTAGACCCCAAGGGACGGCGTCGGCAGGATCGAGGCTATTTTTGGAGTTTGTCATGGCCCAAGACCAATTGGCTGCGTAGCTCGCGAGTCCGCCGGTTATTGTCGCGCCCACGCAATACCCTGGCGCAGTGAACATATTTGATGGGGGACTCGGGAGCGCCACGCTACCTGAGGGGCTATACGAACTGCTGCACACCTCCGGCATCGAATCCAAGTTGTCGGTGGTTCCGGGGCTCGACGCCGTGGTGAGCGAAGTTGACCAGGAAGACAGCCCCGAGGTTCTCTCTCGTCACGTCGCAGAAGTCGTCAGAAGTGCACTCAAAGCCGCGAAGCCGGAAGAACGCGTAGCACTAGCCAACCGGCTCCTGTCCCAAATCCGGACAGACAACCAGATCACGCCCGGTCCGCAACAGCTGCTGTCATTGCACCGGACCGACGCATTGAAGAGACGCCAGCTCAGGCGTCCCACCACCAAGCTCAGTGACTCAGCTCTTCTGACAAATGGCAAGGACGACCCCAATCTCGCAGCGGAGCTCCGAACGGAGATCGAATCGGCCAACACCGTCGACCTGCTGTGCGCTTTCGTGAGATGGACGGGTCTGAGGCTGCTCGAGCCTGCCCTTGAGCAGCTGAACGAGCGTGGTGTGAAGTTCAGGGTCATCACCACCACCTATATGGGCGCCACCGAACGCCGGGCCATCGACGAACTCGTCAGGCGCTATGGCGCCGAAGTGAAGATCAGCTACGAAACCCAGGCCACCCGGCTTCACGCAAAGGCTTGGCTCTTCAGGCGCCACACGGGGTTTGACACGGCTTACGTGGGTAGCTCGAATCTCAGCCAAGCAGCCCTCTTGGACGGCCTTGAATGGAACGTACGGCTAAGCTCAGTCGCCACGCCGGACCTGCTCAAGAAGTTCGAGGTCACTTTCGACAGTTATTGGGAGCAAAAGGCCTTTCAGACCTATGACCCGGATCGCGACGGCGACAAGCTCGACGCGGCACTCGAACGCAACGGTGGGAAGCGAACGGCCGCTCCGAACACCATCACCGGGCTGGAGGTCGTGCCATTCCTTCACCAAGAAGAAATGCTCGAAGACCTCGAAGCCGAAAGATCAAAAGGGTTCAACAAGAATCTTCTGGTAGCTGCGACAGGTACAGGCAAAACGGTCATTGCCGCCCTCGACTACCAACGCCTGTGCGAAGCAGCGGGAAGGCCGTTGTCCCTGCTCTTCGTAGCCCACAGACAAGAGATCTTGAAGCAGTCCCTGGGCACCTATCGCAACGTCATGCAGGACGGCGCTTTTGGTGAACTCTACGTCGGCGATCACAAACCCCAGCACTGGACACAAGTCTTCGCGTCAGTGCAGTCGCTGGCCTCCCGTGGGCTCCAGACCTTCGACGCCGACCAGTTCGACGTCGTCGTCATCGATGAGTTTCACCACGCGTTGGCACCTACCTACCGCCAGATGCTTGAGCACCTGAAACCTCAACAACTCCTTGGACTAACCGCAACACCTGAGCGTGGCGACGGCGGCAACGTCGCCAATGAATTCTTTGAGGGGAGAACGGCCAGCGAGCTCCGTCTCTGGGACGCGTTGGACGCCGATCTTTTGGTCCCGTTCCACTACTTCGGGGTCTCGGATGACGTAGATCTCAGTCGGTTGGAGTGGAAACGTGGCAATTACGACACTGCTCAACTGGATCGGCTGTACACGGGCAACGACGCCCGCGCGGCGAAGGTCATCCGCGAGCTTCGGGACAAAGTTGTCGGCACTGAACACATGCGGGCGATTGGGTTTTGCGTGTCAATCCAGCACGCCCATTACATGGCCGGGGTGTTTAACGACGCCGGCATCCGGTCAATTGCGGTTGACGGCGGTACGGACGATGCTGCGCGTGCGGACGCTCTGAACCAGCTGCGTAATCGTGAGATCAACTGCATTTTCGCTGTCGATATCTTCAACGAGGGTCTGGACATCCCCGAGGTGGATACCATCCTCATGCTAAGGCCCACTCAGAGCGCAACGATCTTCCTGCAGCAGTTGGGCCGTGGCCTGCGCCGAGCGGACGACAAGGCTGTCCTCACTGTCCTGGACTTCATTGGCCAGCAGCGTCGTGAGTTCCGCTTTGATCTGCGTTACAGAGCACTCACTGGCTATGGACGAAAACAACTTGAAACGGCTGTGGAGGAAGAATTCCCGTACCTTCCTTCCGGCTCGCAGATTGTGTTGGATCGTGTGGCACAAAAAGTCGTGCTGGATAACATCAGGGCCCAACTACGCTTCAACCGGAATCAATTGGTTCGGGACGTTGCCTCCTACGGGGAAATAGAACTCGCCTCGTACTTGCGGGAGTCGGGCAACGACCTTAAGGCGATTTATCGCTCGACCCGTGACTCCTGGACCGACTACCTCCGCCAAGCGCAACTGATTGACGGATTCTCTCCCCTGGAATCGGTGCTCAAAGGCATCCACCACGACCGATCTAGTGCTGAGGAGAAGAAACTCCTGGGGCGGATGGCTGCCCTCATCCACGTTGATGATCCGGAGCGGGCCGAGGCGTATTCCATGCTCGTCTCATCAGACGCGCCCCACTACGCGGAGCTAGGCGCCCGAGAGCAGACGTTCGCACGAATGCTTTTCTACACACTCTGGGACGACGGCGGCGGTTTCAAGACGTACGACGCCGGTCTCGATCACCTTCGGGCCTACGGGTTCGTATGCAGCGAGATTCGGCAAATCGTGCGCCTGGGAGTCGCATCCTCGAGACACGCAGCCAAAGGGCTGGGTGCTGGGCTTCAACAGATTCCGCTGTTGTCGCATGCGACGTATCGCCGTGAAGAAGTTCTCGCGGCACTGCACTATGGCTCGCTGGAACTCGGGAAGAACGTGCAGCATCGTGAAGGTGCGGCCTGGTGCCCTGCAACAGCTACGGATGCCTTCTTCGTGACCCTTAATAAGGACGATCGGAAGCACTCAGTGACCACGATGTACAAGGACTTCGCCATCAGCCCGGAGCTCTTTCACTGGGAGTCCCAGAATGCCACGTCGCCGACGAGCCCAACTGGCAAGCGATACTTGGACCGGCGCGCTCACGGTTCGCACATCGTCCTCTTCACGCGTGACACCGCGGACGACGAGACGGGTCTCACTGTTCCTTATACCTGCCTTGGCCAGGTCGATTACATGCAACACGCGGGCGAGAAGCCTATCGCGATCACCTGGAAACTGCATCGACCCATGCCCGCAGACGTGTTTGCCGCTGCCACGGCGGTGGCACAGTAACCTGACCAGTCTTCCCATTCCGGACACCTAACCGCGTACTAGGACCGAAAATGATCGCCCCCGACCTCACGGCTCATAATCGTGAGGTCGGGAGATCGAGCCTCCCCACCGCTACAGGCTAGACCCCCGAAATCCGCGAGATATCGGGGGTTTTTCCATGCCGCGGATCTGCACTCAAGCGAGATGTATCTCTCATGTTCCACGAGTTGCCGCCATATTCTCGTCGGGGTGGCTACGGAATGGATGTTTCGAGGGCGATTGAGGGATCGCCGCTGGCGGGGAACCTCTCGAAACGGGGACCGCACAGCCGTCGCACGGTGCTGCCATATTCCGCCGCCGGTCCCGGGTCGTCGCAACAGGTTCATCACGGGTCCCTAGCGCCATTCAGAAAACGACGGCAGACTCCACTAACCTTAGGGATGTAATCCGCACACGATCGCATTCGGTGGTGTGCGGTCTCCAGCAGCACCCATAGGACACGGAGTTCACTGTCGCATGACCCTTTCAGATGCTCACGAGGGCAACTTTGCCCAAGGGTCACTGCGTACGACCGCGAGCCATACGATCGGCGTCCCTCACTTGGTCGAACTCCTGCGCGTCGTTCCGGCCGACGCTCCCCATCAGCGCTACCGGGAAGCAGTCGTCGACGAGAACGTGTTAGGGCGCCCGACGCATACCGGCCGCCAGCGCTCGTTCCGCCATCTGCGAGAGGTCTATTTCCTGGACCCGACGCGACCCGATTTCGCGGCGATGCGTCGCCTGTGGGACGTCGAGCCACAAGCCCGGCCATTACTGGCAGGAATCCTCGCATTCACGCGTGATGGCATACTGCGGGCCTCATTTTCGGCGATCCAACAAGTGCCAGTCGGCTCGATCGTCACTTCCGGCGACTTAGCGATGGCGGTCAGTGTTGTGTACGGAGCGGATCTCTCCCCGGAGACCCTTAGTAAGACGGGGCGAAACACGGGCGCATGCTGGACGCAGACTGGTCATTTGACCGGGAGGACAAACAAGGTACGTCAGACGGTCGAGCCGTTTCCGGCAGCCGTCGCGTTCGCAGCCTTCCTGGGCCACCTTTCGGGTAACCGTGGCGTGAGCGTTCTCGACACACCTTGGGCGGCGTTACTTGACCTTCCCCTTGGAACCGGGTTGGACGCTCTGCGGACGGCTCACAAACAGGGCTTGATAGACCTTCTCGTCGCTGGCAATGTGGTCGACGTCAGCTTTCCGCTCTTGGACGGGACTCGAGGATGAGCCGCGTTTCTGATCTGGTTGATGCTTATGGAGCCGAATTGGCCCTCCCGTGGCGGGCTGGGCTGTCCGGAGGTGAACGCGTCTGGATGCTCGTCTACCCGCCAGATATGGAGCGTTCCATGCGTGCGGCGCTTCCCCGATTCGAACTGGCAACTAGCGAATCCGGCCATGGCTGTCACCAAATAGATCTCACTGACAACCTCGGTCGCTGGCTCGCTGGACACCGCCACTCCGCGGCGTTCTTCGAGGATCCGAGCGATCTCACACCTGCCATCATCGACCAGTTCGAGTCCAATCTCGTCTCCGAGCTTCGCGAGCGACTCACGGCAGGCTCAACGAACGACGTCGCCATCCTGATGGGAATCGGCTCGATTTTCCCGTTCCTCCGGGCGTCCAGCGTCATCAAGGCGATCGACGATGCTGTGAGCGGGCGGCTCCTCGTACTTTTTCCGGGTCTTCACGACCCCGAAACACATTCCTTTCGCTTGCTGGACGCTCGCGACGGATTCAACTACCGCGCCCGCGTCATCGACCCCCAGAAGGCCATCACATGACCATCAACAACGAGTTCTTTACCCGCCGCCCGCTCGACTTCGAAATCCCGAACGACGGGGTCACCAATGTGGACAGACCCGACGACTCGAACCAGTGGAAGGTCCTCGAGTACGAGCTCACAAGCTTCGTGTGCCAAGGCGAGTACGAACACGGCCTCCAGCGAATCCTCGACTCCTATATCCGCCACCGGGGCAGCACCACCCAGCCGGCTGTATGGGTTTCCGGCTTCTACGGCAGCGGGAAGTCGCACCTCGTCCGAGTGCTCCAGCACCTGTGGGCCGATACCGCCTTCCTGACCGGCGCCTCCGCCCGAGGCTTGGCTAACCTGCCTGAGAGCATCCGGGATCAGCTCACCGAGCTCTCCACCATCGGCAAGCGTGACGGGGCCAAGCCCTGGTCAGCCGCGGGTGCACTCGACCGCAGCGGCGAAACATTGAACGCAGTCTTTTTGTCGATTGTTCTTGGCGCTGCAGGTTTGCCGACTCGGGTCGCACCGGCACAAGTAGCTCTGTGGCTCGCTGGGAAAGGCGACCTTGAATCAGTTCGCTCACAAGTCGAATTGAGTGGCGGCGACTTCATCGAGGAACTTAGCGAGTACAACCTCAGCAGCCGACTTGCCGACGCCATCCTCGCTGTTGATCCCGGATTCGCTACAACCGGAGCGGACGTGCGTAAGGCCCTGCGGAGTCAGTTTCTGCCCGACGCACGCTCCCTGTCCACTGACGAGACGATCGCACTGCTTCGGAAGGTGCTCGAGTATGCTGGCAGCGGCGTCATCCCGCCAACGCTGATTGTGCTGGACGAGGTCCAGCAGTACGTCAACGGTGATGGCGGTCGTGCGATGGAGGTGCAGAATCTCGTCGAGTCCGTCTCGCGCGAGATGGATGGACGCGTACTATTCGTAGCGACAGGTCAGCAAGAGCTGACCGCGGACGCCACGCTGCAGAAAATCCAGGACCGTTTCACGGTCAAGGTTGTCCTCAAGAACCAGGACGTTGACGCCGTCGTTCGGCGGGTGCTGCTCAATAAGGAGCCTGCCAAGCGACCAGAGCTCGACAAGGCTCTGACCGACGCCGCAGGTCCAATCTCTCGACAGCTCGTCGGCAGCAAGATTCAACACACTGCGCAGGACAATAAGGATCTTTCGGAGGATTACCCGCTGCTTCCAAGCCGCCGTCGTTTCTGGGAGAGCGTACTACGCCAAGCCGATGCGGGCAGAGCTGGGCAGCTCAGGTCGCAGCTTCGCATTGTGCATGACGCAAATCGTCTGGTTGCACCCAAGATGGTGGGAACGGTGGTTGGGGCGGACTACCTCTATACAGCGAAGCATGAAGATCTCAACGGTGCTGGCTTACTCCTTAAGGAGACCCAGCGCCTGATCCAGGAGCAGGGACAGAAGGACCGGCTCCGCGGGCGCATCCTCGGCTTGATCCATCTCGTCAGCCTGCTTCCGACCTCCGGCCACGCAGACATCGGTGTTCGGGCCACGGCAGACCACCTCGTCGACCTCCTTGTTGAAGACCTGGCAAAGGATGGCGCACGTCTGCGTCAAGACGTCCCCGCCGCACTTGAGGCGCTATCCGAGGAGGGAATCCTCCAGCGCGACGGAAACGAGTACCGTCTCCAGACGGCAGCGGGCAGAACTTGGGATGAGGCATTCCGTCGTCACTCAGCCCAACTGACCGAAAGCGAGATCAGCACGGAGCGCGACTCCATGTTGCGCTCGGAAGTAGAGAAGGCATTGCCTGTCTCGATCCCTCAAGGCAGAGCCAAAGTGGCACGAAAGATCAGCCTCCACACCGACTCCTCCAAACCATCTGCCAGCGCCACCATTCCAGTCTGGTTGCGCTCGGAGTGGGACGATGGTATCACCACAAAGCAGTTTGAGGACCTCGCCCGCGGCCAAGGCCCCGACTCCCCGATCGTACTGGCTCATCTTCCTAGGGTTCAGGCCACGGCCTTTGCTTCTGCCCTGCGCAACCAGATGGCTGCACAGCGAACGCTCGACCAGCAGGGATTCCCGCAGGACGACGAGGGCAAGCAGGCTCGGCGTGCGATGGAGTCCCGTCACGCTCGCGCTCAGGCACAGGCCCGAGAGCACGTCCGCGACATTCTCAGCAAGGCTGGTGTCTTGCTTGGCGGCGGGTCCGCCCCCCCGGGCATTGCCTTGCGCGACCGTTTTGAGAACGGCGCAGTGTCGGCGGCGACCCGGCTGTTTAACAGGTTCGACGTCGCAGACGACGCCCGCTGGCCGCACGTCCTCGACCGAATCAAGAAGGGTTCAGGCGCAGATGCGCTCAAGGCAGTCGGCCACGACGCCGACCCCGAGCAGCATGCAGTCGTAAAGGAAGTGCTCGGCAGGATCGGGGGCGCCGGCACCCCCGCCAGCACTGTTGAGAAGGAGCTCTTGTCCGAACCCTTCGGCTGGCCGCGTGACGCTATCATGGCAGCGATCGGGGTACTGCTCGACAACGGACTGGTCAGGGCCACTATCAACGGCTCCGACGCGACCAGCAGCAACGTCTTGTCCCAGACGCGACTCGGCCCAGTGCACCTGAGGCGGGAGTCAACGGTCCTTAAGGCAGCTGAGAAGATTGCAGCGCGGAGCCTCCTCGGCAAGCTCGGGGTACATGCTGACAACGAAACGCTGGTGTCTGCGGCCGAGCAAGCAATAAGCGGTCTCGCACAGCGGGCCAGCATCCTCACCGGACCTCCCCCCTTGCCTGACATCACTCTTCCTGTTGGCTTGGAGACAGTGCGGAGGGCCACCGGGAACGATCGAGTACATGCGTTGCTCGCAATAAAGGATGAACTGGTGAACTTCGCTGAGCGTTTGCATACCCTGGAGCTGCGCCGCGCACCCAGGCTTGAAGCTCTGGCAATTGCGCGAGCTCTCTCGGCCGCAGCGGCGGACCTGGACAGTGCAGCCGAGGTGCGCTCACGCCTTGGGGCCTTCGAGACCACCCGGGAGCTACTCGGGGACACCGACCAGATCAATCCCCTCGTTACCGACCTCGCAGGCGTCGTGCGTGACGCGGTCCATCAGGCAGCCACGGAATTAGAGCAGGCCCGACAGCTTGCGGTTGCTGGTCTTTTGCACCAGCAGGCCTGGTCGACGCTCGATCCGGGAAAGCAAGAGCAACTCCTCGCCGAGCACAATCTTGCGCCTGAACCAACGCCAGAGCTCAGCGACGCTCAGGCTGTCCTGAAAGCAGTTCAGCGCCGTCCACTCCCGTCCTGGGGAGCAGTTCTTGACGCGGTGTCCGCGCGAGCCTCGAAGGCACTTGAGGCCGCAGTCCGATTTAGCGCTCCCAAGGCCAGCACCGTCACGGTTCCAGCGGCAAGCCTTAGCAGCTCAGACGAGATCGACGCATACCTGGCCGACCTTCGCGTACGCCTCACCCAGGCCCTCGCCAGCCACGACACGGTGGTGGTGAGGGGCTGATGGGAGACGTTCTCAACACTGAACAGCGTGGTCACCTCGACGCAGCGGTCCAGCAAGCCCGAACGGCGGCGGAGAACGCGGCCGCCGACGCGCTGCACGCACTCGCGGTGGCTGAGCCGAGCCGGCCGGCCTACCTGAGCGACGATGACAACTCCTTGAGGCTCGCCTTGCGCGAGAAAGCCCGACAACTCGGAGACGACACTGCACGAAGCGGTGCGAGTGTGACCAACCTAGTCCGCGAGGTCGCCTACGAGCAGTGGCACCGTCTCCTGTTCGCACGCTTCCTCGAGGTCAACGGACTCTTGCGTCATCCTGAGTTTCGCGACACCTCGCTCACGCTCGATGACTGCGCGGACCTCGCAGACGACCTCGGCGAGCCGGACGGCTGGTCAGTCGCCGCTCGCTTCGCGTCGGAAATCCTCCCGGGTGTCTTCCGGTTGGATGATCCGGCAGTCCAGGTTCGCTTCGCTACGGAGCATAGGCTCGAACTGGAACGGATCCTACTTAGCCTTCCCGCAGAGGTATTCATTACCGAGGACGCACTCGGGTGGGTCTACCAGTTCTGGCAAACGGCCGAAAAGAAGCGCGTCAACGGGTCAGGCGTCAAGATCGGCGGCGCGGACATCTCTCCTGTGACCCAATTGTTCACCGAGAACTACATGGTCCGCTTCCTGCTGGAGAACTCCCTCGGAGCATGGTGGGCTGCCCGGCACCCCAATTCACCGCTTGTAGACACATGGGAGTACCTCCGTCGCCTCGACGACGGCACACCCGCGGCTGGCACATTTAGCGACTGGCCGGCGACTGCCGCAGAGGTCACTGTTATGGACCCATGCTGCGGCTCCGGACACTTCCTGGTCGCGATGTTCGGCATGCTCTGGCGGATGAGGGCCGAGGAGGAGGGCCTGTCTCCGGCGGACGCACAGGACGCGGTGCTGCGGGAGAACCTCCATGGGCTTGAGCTTGATCCCCGTTGCACTCAGATTGCCACCTTCAACGTCGCCCTTGAAGGCTGGAAGCAGGGCGGCTTCCGCGACCTTCCTGCAACGCAGATCGCGTGCTCGGGTGTGCCCGTTCGTGCGATGAGGGCCGAATGGGAGGCCTTGGCTGGGGCTGACGATGAACTTCGGAACGTGATGGTTCGGCTCCACTCATTATTCCGTAACGCAGAAACGCTGGGTTCGCTTATTGACCCCCGCCCGAGTGACCAGGGTGACGGCCTGTTTGGTCGAGACTTGACTGTAGGCACAGACTGGCGCCGTGTGCGTGAATTGCTTCGTGACGCCTTGCAGGCAGAGCGTCACAGTGGAACTGTGCTTGGTCATGCGGCTGACGACGTCTTGCACGCCGCGGGACTGCTGGGGAAGAGCTACACTCTGGTGGCCACCAACGTTCCGTATCTCGGATCGCAACTGCAGGGTGAGATTTTGCGGAATCACATCGCGGCCGAGTTCCCAGACTCAGGCGGAGAACTAGGGGCAGCTTTTGTGCTGCGTTGGGCCGCAACGTCAGGCGCTGCCACGCACACCTGTGCAGTGGTACCCGGAGCGCTGGGCTTCCTTCGTAGCTTCAGGGACTTCCGACGAGACTTGATTGAAGACGCGACGGTGCGCATGTACTGCTCGCTAGGGCCGAGGGCTTTCCGCGAGATTAATGGAGAGGTCGTACAGCCAGCCCTGATGGGGGTCGGTCGTTCACTGCCCCGTGGTTCAGCAGGACGGGCACTAACGGCAACCACAGTTGATGCTGGCTCAATCGATGAGAAGGCGCGCTTGCTCAGAGAAGGGCCAATCGCCCTGATCGAGCCCCAGACTTGGCGGGCCAACAAGGGGCTTGCGTTCAGTGCCGTGGCTCCTTCGGTCGCGACCAGACTGTCGTCCTTTTCGACTGGTGCTGAGGGGTTGTCCACGGGTGACAACGGCCGCTACATCCGACACTTCTGGGAGGTCGACTTCGACGGTGAGCGATGGGCTGGCATACAGGGCGCGCCTTCGGCGACGGCCCCGTACGCCGGACTGGAGTTCGCGGTCCGGTGGGACTCCGGCAATGGTCCGCTTGTCGAGTCGGATGGCGCCAGAATTCAGGGACTCAATCATTTGAAACAGAGCGGCGTCCTGATCGGTAGAATGAGCACCTTCCGGTGTTCGATGTATCTTGGCGGGCTCTTTGACAAGAGTTGCGTGATTGCCGTTCCCAATCGGCCAGAGGATCTTCCTGCGATATGGGAATTTGCTCGCTCAGGTGCATTGGAACGAGCCGTTCGATCTATCGACACCAAGGTCGGCGCCTCGACTGCGGCTGTGCTCAGCGCAGCCTTCGATCGGGCCCACTGGCGCGATGCCGCCGCGGGCAACTCGGTTCCTCGTGCGCACTCCAACGATCCGACACAATGGCTCTTCGGGGGTGACGTAGAAGGTTCGACACAGCCCCTCCAAGTTGCTGTTGCGCGGCTTCTGGGCTTTCGCTGGAAGGACCAGATGCCAGATGATCTAGACCAATATTCCGACAATGACGGTATCGCCGCGCTTCAGTCGCTTCCGGGTGAGCCTGACCTCGCCACACGGCTGCGCGAACTGCTGGCGGCGGCATACGGCGGTCAGTGGTCAAGCAGCCTAGAACGGACGCTCGTGACCGACGCGGGCGGGCGGAACGGCCGGCTTGAGGATTGGCTCCGCGACGGCTTCTTCGCACAGCACGTCAAGGTGTTCGACAATCGACCCTTCCTATGGCACATCTGGGACGGCCGCAAGGACGGCTTCTCGGCCGTCGTAAACTACCACTCTCTCGACCACCGGACCCTTGAGAAGCTGACGTTCACTACGCTGGGTGCGTGGATCGAACGCCAGAAGCATGAGGCCGGCGCCGACCGAGCGGGGGCTGATGCGCGCCTCGCCGCCGCAGAAAATTTACAGGAGCGTCTAAAGCTGATTCTCGAGGGCGCGCCCCCGTATGACGTGTATGTGCGTTGGAAGCAGCCACATGAGCAACCGGTCGGTTGGCACCCCGATCTTGACGACGGTGTGCGCCTCAACATTCGCCCCTTCTCCACGGCGGGTGTTCTGCGGTCCAAGGTGAACGTGAGTTGGAAGAAGGATCGTGGTATTAACCCTGATGGGTCGGAACGCATCAATGATCTTCATCCGACACTGGAGGAACGCCGCGACGCACGACGGCTGGCAGGAATGAAGCTGTGACCGCGGTGAGGGCCGTTATTGCGCACGCACTGCGTGACACAGCAAAGTACAATGCGGATTCCAGTGCACCCCCTGCAGCCGTGTTCTGGCCGGATCCAGACCGTGCATGGGAGCCGGTCATCGGTCTTCTCCAAGAAGCAGTGCCGATCCTCGTACTCGGAGACTACGACTCGGCGAAGGCCCAAGGGCCTGCGATTTGGGTACGCGCTGTCCTGGCAGCCCAGGAATTGGTGGACCTCCCAGCACATCTAGCCGAACACAGCGACAAAAACCCGTGGGTAATTTACCTGCCGGGACTCGGCCGAAGTTCACTTTCGGATGTCACTAGCCCCGAACCGGCGGTTTCGCCCCTTGTTGAATTGGCACTCCGCTCGAGCTGGTGGCCGTCCGCGCACGGGCAGACTCCGTGGACCCCACACTCCTTCCTAGGCTCGAAGACCGGCGGCGGCCTGGATCTTGCCGGTGACGCAAAGACGAGGTCGGCGCTCACAAGCGTGCTCGAACGTCTACTCGTCGAGGACGTCGACGAGCTGCGCCGCATGGGCCGACTCGATGCCACCAGGCTGCACTCACTCGTCATGTCTGACAGCGTCCGAACTTTGCTGGAGTGGCTGGACGATCCCGACGGCACTCGCAACGCACTTCATGGAGCTAGGTGGAACGCCTTCGTCGAGGCCTGTCGGACGGCTTACAACTTTGATCCAACCAAGGATGGTGCGCTCACCGCGGCGGCACGTCTGGGGACTCGTGAAGGCCCGTGGAATGATGCGTGGGCTCGGTTTGCAGACAGCCCTCGTCGGTACCCCAACATCCCCGCCAAGCTCGATCAGGCCCGTCCTCAAGGTGATCTCTTCGGCAGCACGGACCCGTATCCAGACTCCTGGCCCTCGTGGAACCTTGAGCAGGAGGATGCACTCCGAAAGTCTCTTGCTGGCCTGGCGGACGGGCACGCTCCCGATCAAACACGCGAGTCGGTGCGAGGGCTGGCTGTTGTCCACCTTCGCCGCGAGGAGAGTGTCTGGGGCGAGCTCGGGCAAGCCCCGCTAGCGCGGGCGACAGGCTTGTTGGCCGAACTCGTAGAGCTGACTGCTGCAGGCGCGTCCGGGACCGACGTGCCCTCGCTCTTGACTTGGTACGCAGCTGATGGCTACAAGGTCGATGACTTGGCCCTCCGTGCCATCGCTAGCTCCCCGACTGCGGCAGACCGTGGGGCGGTACGCAAGGCGCTCCAGCTCACTTATGACCCCTGGCTGGAACAAGTTGCCCGCACGTTCCAGGCTGCGGCGGCTTCCGGTTACAAAGGCCAGGTTGGCCTCGATGTCCCAGCAGGCACTTGTGTCGTCTTCGTTGATGCCCTTCGGTTCGACCTCGCACAGCGGCTCGCAAAGCGGCTCTCGGGCCTAGACACCGCCATCTCCTCGCGTCTTGCGGCGTTCCCAACCGTTACACCAACGGGCCAGCCGGCCGTTGCGCCCGTGACAGCCTCACTCGGGGCGGGTGATGCGTTCGATGCGGCAGATGCCCAAGGGCGTTCAATGAAGGGGCAGGTTTTCCGGGCCGCCCTGGCCGACGCGGGCGTCCAATACCTTGACTGGAAGTCCTCTGAGACCGGAGACGCCAATGGTATCGGTTGGACTCAGAGCAACACCATCGATGCACTCGGGCACGACCACGGACATGCGCTGTCCGAAATGGTCGATCAGCAGCTCGATCGCATTGCCGAACGAATCAAGAGTCTTCTTGGAACGGGGTGGCGACGCGTCGTCGTCGTGACCGACCACGGCTTCATCCTGCCAGCGGGTCCTGCGCTGAAGGTGTCACTACCTCTCGCAATTACGGAAGGTGACGCCGCCCGCAAGCCGCGGGTGGCCCGGCTGAAGGCCGGGGCCTCGCGGCCAAACTTCCCAACCATCCCTTGGACCTGGGATGCGTCAATCGACATGATCAGCGCGCCGGGAGCAGCCGCCTTCGAGGCTGGAACATACTACGAGCACGGAGGACTAAGCCCCCAGGAGTGCGTGATCCCAGTCATCAATGTTTCTGCCCGAGAGGGTGCATCGGGGCCTGCACAGATAGAAGGAATCCGTTGGACCGGGCAGCGCTGTCGCATTGACTTTGAACCCGCGGAAGCCGATGTCGTGGCAGAGGTTCGGCTTTCCCCCGGTGACGCAAGTAGCAGAGTCGGTGGGCCGAAGCCTCCATCAGAGGCGGGGGAGATCAAGGTACTGGTCGACGAGGACCAGGCAGCTGACGGCACTGCGGCGTACGTCGTGCTGTTAGGGCCTGACGGTGCCGTCATTGCACAGCGCCAGACAGCGGTGGGAGCTACGGAATGACCGAAGCGATTATGCTCGACTCAATCGACGAACTGGCGGCGTCCGCCTTTGAGGGCTATGTGGTCCGCAAGGACCTTGCTCAGCAGTTCAAGGGCGCCTACCCAGTACCGACATACGTCGGTGAGTTCCTCATCGGCCGCTATTGCGCCACCACTGACCCCGACGAGATAGAGGAGGGGTTGCGCATCGTGCGTCGGCTGCTCGCCGACCGCACTGTCAGGGCCGGTGAGGAGGAGCTTTTCAAGTCCCGCGCGCGTGAACGCATGACTATTAAACTCATCGACATAGTCAAAGCACGGCTGGACGCGAAATCCAACGCGTACATCGCAGAGCTCCCGAGTCTCGGCCTCAAGGACGTCCGCATCGACGACGCTGTAGTCCGTGACAATGAACGTATGCTCACCGGTGGCTTCTACGCCGAGGTGGACCTCTACTACGATGCCGTCATCGCCGATGAGAACAACGGCAAGCCCTTCGCTATCGGAGCGCTTCGTCCGATACAACTTTCGACCCGTGATTCACTGACTCGCTTAGCCGAAGGCCGCTCACGCTTCAAGACTGAGCAGTGGAAGCACCTCCTACTACGGTCTGTGGGTTTCGAACCGGAGAAACTCACGGACCGCGAGCAGGACGTTCTCTTGCTGCGGATGGTCCCGTTCGTCCAGCGCAACTACAACATGGTTGAGCTGGGCCCCCGCGGCACCGGCAAGTCGCACCTGTTCCAGCAGGTCTCGCCATACGCCCATCTCATCAGCGGCGGCAAAGCGACTGTAGCCCGAATGTTTGTCAACAATGCGACCGGCCAACGCGGGCTGGTTGCTCAGTACGACGTCGTTTGCTTTGACGAAGTCTCAGGCGTCTCCTTTGACCAAAAGGACGGCGTCAACATCATGAAGGGCTACATGGAATCGGGTGAGTTCTCCCGCGGCCGGGAGTCTATTCGAGCCGATGGATCGATTGTTCTTGTAGGAAACTTCGACGTGGATGTTGCTCACCAGCAGAGGATCGGCCATCTGCTATCGCCCCTCCCGGCGGAGATGCGGGATGACACCGCGTTCATGGACCGAATACATGCATATCTCCCGGGATGGGACGTCCCGAAACTCAACCCGTCCTACTTCACTCACCACTTCGGTCTAGTAAGCGATTTTCTCTCCGAGTGCTGGTCGCGCCTCCGCGACCAATCGCGGCTGGCATCGGTCCAAGGACGGGTGAACTATTCCGATGCTCTCTCCGGTCGGGACCTGTCTGGGGTCAACAAGACAGTTGACGGTCTACTGAAGCTGGTCTATCCGGATGCCGAAGCGGAGATACCCGACGAAGACCTGGAATGGGCGGTCCGTATCGCGCTCGAATGTCGGCGTCGTGTCAAGGAACAGCAACGACGCATCGGAACGGCCGAGTTCCGCAGCACACAGTTCGGCTACCGGATCGGCGAAGGAGTTGAGCAGTTCGTCTCAACCCCGGAGCTCGCGAGCCCGGACTCAATCGGCTTGGATCCGCTCCCGCCGGGTCAGGTATGGGCAATCGCCGAGGATGGCGGAGGCGTCGGGCCTGGCCTCTACCGCATCGAGGCGGCGGACACTCCGGGTGCCGGGGCATCCAGACTGCTCAACCAGGCAGCCCCGGCTCCGCTTCGCGAGAGTTTCAAAGTCGCGGAGCAGAACCTGGTTGCCCAAGCACGCACTCTGATCGGCGATCGCAATCCTCGCGAACATAATCTCACCGCACAAGTGCGGGCACTTGACGCGGCGAAGTCGGGGAATGGCTTGGGCTTGCCGATCCTTCTTGCACTCACATCCTCCATGCTTCAGCGCTCCGTGCGAGGAGGGCTGATCGTGGTCGGTAATCTTTCCCTGGGGGGTGGCGTCGAGACGGTGCTCAACGCGGCCGTCCTCGCCGAGCATGCAATGGAGAAAGGCGCGTCGGCGCTCCTACTTCCAGTTTCGGCTCGCCGGCAATTGCTTGACGTCAGCGACGAAGTGGCCACCAAGGTTTCGTTTCTGTTCTACAATGACGCCCAAGACGCCCTAATGAAGGCACTTGATGACTGAGTCCCAGTTTGCACGCGCCGTGAGCGCCTCTGACCTATCGCTGGCTTAGCTGCACGGGTCTATGAGCCGGCGGACAAATGGAGGCGAGCCGGTGTTCCGAGAAAGGCCGTACCTGAACGTATCTGCATCATGTGCGGGGCGGACCGCCAGCTAACACAACATAGCGGACGGCCGCTTCTTCAAGCATCTGGACTGCCTCCGAAAGCACAAGTGCGAATAAGCCGTAATGGAGGCCCAGTTGGGCATGAGCTCCACCCAACTCTGTTCGGGTGCCGTCAAGTTCCTGCACTACATGCGAGGAAATCTGTGCCCATTGCTTGCCATGGGTGTGCCCGCTGGATAGTTGCCATGCGGCAAGCCATGGAAAGTTGGCACTGCCATCGTGCAGTCGCTCCAGTTGTTGGAGAATTCTGGTCATGGACGGGAGCTTATGCTGCTCGGGATTCCAACTACCTAAGCGCGCGTGTTCCGAAGCATCCTTCAGGCGAGCCTTTCGCTCGTCTTTGTCGGATCGCTTCTCCATCGTTTCGAGGAACGATTCCTTTTTCTCCGCCTCGTCTCGCGCCAGTTGAATTCTGCGCTTGATCCTCAAGGTGCCACTTTCTGGTTCCAGCAGCCATAGTGCCGTTGCCGCAGCGTCAATGGCACCTCTGACCAATGCGTATGCGCCGAACGGGTTAGCTGTGAGACTTACTTTGCGTTCCGTTTCTCGAACCATCATCTGTTCAAGGGAGGCAATGCAGCCTGTTGCAACGTTCATTTGATTGAAGGCATACGCGGACACGGTGTAAACCGGTGCCCGCTCATCGTCCAACCACAGACGAGATTTTTCGGCTGGCTCTATGAGAGGCGCCAGGGCCGTTTCTATTTGGGCCGCTTCGGTGAACGACAGCATTATTCGTTGGCTGTGACTGATGTCGGAGTCAGCAGCCGCTGGAAGATTTGTCACGCATCAAAGTCTATGACGTCAGCGGGGCCTGTTACGTAGTGGACTGGACGTGGGGCCCAGACCGCAGTTGGCTCTCTACAGTCATCCGAAAGGTAGCTAACCTACGGGGTAGGATCCGAGGCGACAGCTTTCACAACGCTGAAAATCTGCAAGCCCAGTTGTATCCGAGCGATACTCCTGCCGCGTGCGTTCGCGGACCTACAGCTGACTCTTCGTCTTCCCAAATGGGCTTGTTCCGGCTGTGTACATCTGCAGGGGTATCTGGAATGCAATGCGCTCCACAACTTCCATGGACCATACTGATCCGATGTCGGAGTCCTTGTCCGTGCGTCCGCTGTACACGCCATGTAAGACTGCCACTTCAGCCGTATCATCGGCCGGAACGGCCGCGCTAACGGCAGCCGCCTGGTAAGCGATGACAGGTGACCCCGATTGGCCGCTGCGGGTGCGACTGTCAATAAAGAACCGGTCAGCGGGGGCCACCTCGGGCTCACTCGCGACAGAACCTCGGGTCCAAATGGGAGTTGAGGAAACGAATTTCCCTACGGACTTGGGGTAGCCAACGACAAAAAGGTCGTCTGTGATGGAGAGTGAACCGAACTGATTTTGAGTCCATCTATATGCATAAGTGAGCAGATCGTCTTTCCGCTCGCGGGGAATGGGAAATATGGCCACGTCGGTCATAGCTTCCTGGCCGTCTCCATCCAGCCACCACGAACCATCCTGAAACCAAGCTCGCTTCCAGCCATCGACAGTCTCCTGATGCAGTGGAATCTCCCAATGAACACCGCCTTCGGCGGATTCGACGGCTTCTTCAAGCTCATTCGGAAACTCGATACGTAATGTCGCTGGTATCCGATTTTCAAAGTTTTCGACATAGCTTCTATCGAGGGCGCGCCAGGTGACAACGTGATAGTTGGTAACCAGCACGAGATCACCCGACTGATTGAGCTCTGCGAGGAAGCCGGTGGCGGTCATTCCCTTTTCGGCCCCGTCGGCGTCGTAGGATGTCAGCTTGAGTGATTTCAGCGAGTAGGGCGAAACTCTTGGGAGGCGAGGCGGAGGGGGCGTCCATCCCTCTGGAAAAGGAATCTGCGGGTACTCTTGCTGATTTGGCCTGCTCACGAATGCATTCATACCACGCCCTGGCGTATGTTACTGAGAAGGGCCGGTCCTAGTTCACGCACGGAGGCTTCCCATATGGGGGAGGCCTGGAAACACGATTGCCCACCCTGGGCTTCTTCGAGCGGAGCTTCACCCGCGAATATCGCGGAGGTCTGAGGCAATCTCCGGCCAGCGGTCTATTCCGCACCCGCGGGCTGTCGCTGCATGGCCCGGCGCCCTCCCCGATAGGGAGAGCTGCCTGGCGCCCGTTCTGCTTCTTCGAGCAATTCGTGGATGGGGCATCCCAAGACGTCATAGGCGACGCTCTTACGCCCCCACTCAATGCCAATGATCATGTTTCGGCTGAGCCCTGATTCTAAGGCCAGCGCTTCCTGCGACAAACCTTGTTCCAGCCGTAGTTCCCTGATGCGCCCGCCCACAACTGCCCGCCGTTCTCCCCAGCGAAGCGTTTGCTCCGGGGTTAACTGCTGAGGGCGAGTGGGCATGAATCAATGCCAACCAATAATGTCAGCCTTGTCTGCTCCACTAGTGATACATAGGTAACCGCAAGTCTTGTCTTGTAAGGAGAATCGATGATGGTGGCAGCCGAGGTAGCGGCGCAGGTCCGGCAAACTTCACAAGTGGTGTAATCACAAGTGGTGTAATAAAAGACCTGGAACGAGATGGACTTCGAGGGCCTTTACCCTAAAGTTCCGGACCGAGGACGTGAATCGGACCAGGACGCAACGGCCTCCAGTATTGCGGCAGGCCCACTGACACAAAGACGTCAGAACTGTGCCGTTCGCATAGCCACCAGCAACAGAGGCAAGGGAACCTCAAGCCGCTTCGGACGCGGACAGAGAAGTCGACCTGCAGCGGTCCCGGTCAGGATGGTGGTCTGTGCGGGCGACAGGTGTACTTCCGCGAGCCTGGGCAGGATAACGGTGTTTGCAAGACGCACTACGATCAACTAAGGCGTCGGGGATTCATGGGGTCTATTGAGCCGAGACTGCCTGCTTTGACAAGTACCTGCGATGGCCCCGGTCGCGATGGCCAGGAACTGTGCGGCCGCCCGTCCGAAGCCCGCGATACGCTCCTGTGCTCCCCGCACGATAGACAGCTCAAGAAAAACGGAAGCCTCAAGCCGATCCGCAAGGTTAACACCCCTGGTGGTCCATGCGTTGGCCCCGGGGCTGACTGCGGTCTGTGCGGCGGACCGGTTGAGAACAAAGGTCTCAGCCAGTGTCAGAGCCACTACGCGCAGCGACTCATAATCGTAAGGTCAGGAGATCGAGCATCCCCACCGCTACGGACTAAGCCCCCGGGAGCTCGAATGCCAGGACAAGATCCTCGAAATCGCTTGTCATTGGGTCACCATTCGGCAGATTGGACATCGGGCACGATGAGTTCATGGGTAAATACCATCCCAGCAGGAAGTTCTGCTGAAATCTTCTTAGCCTTAGCACGCTCACGAGGCGCCCTTCTTCGGCTATGAACAAGTGCCTGATGGAACTCCTCGGGTGTCATCACGTCTTCATCCGACCCGTAGACAAAGTATCTAGGAATCATTTGCAGGTACTTATTCTCATCGTCTAAGAGAACGAGCAAACAGTTGAGGTATCCTTCTATATAGGCTGCGTCGAGGAAGCGTTCTTCAGCGTAAGCCCGCTCGCCCAGCTTGTCGTAGCTTGCTGCCAACGAGTGAACGTGATGGCGATCCGAGTATTCGCCTGAGCCTCTTCTGCGGGCCACCCTAAAGCACGCATCTTTCATTCCGTCGTGATATGCCCAGGAATACATAACAGCAGGAAAATCTTTGTGATCTACACTCTTAGTAACTTCGTCGGCATCGAAAACCTCCTCTTGGAGGGTCTCGAGACGCTCGTACCCATCATCCGGCAAGAAGCAGTGCCCAGACATGGGGCTCTTGAGCTCGCGTAAGAAGTGGATACCGCTGGTCTTGATATGCCGAAGTCCCAAATCATCCTGCTTCTCCAGGTCAAAAGGAGAGACCATGTAAGCGCGAGGCGCATAGTCCTTCATGTCGTCCAAGAGGGCCTGGTAGAGGCGACGGAAGTTCCAATTACGGAGTGAGTAGCCGATGAAAACTATCGTCTTCGTTGCGAGCAGCTGCTTGAGGAGACCCCCCAACACATTGACGCTCAGATCTTCGAGGCGCTTTGCATAATCCGTCTCTGTCGCCACAATGCTGGCCAAGTTATTCATTGACCCGTGGATCTTGAACACCCGTCGTCCTGGCATCCGGTACAAGCTAATGTCTTCACCGGTGACGAACGGGGTAGCCTGACACTCTTCTTCAAAGTATGTGTCCCAGTTCGTCGTTATAACGTCTCGCAGGTAAGGCATGGTCGCGAGCTCGCGATGGAACTTGCGGGATTGGTGCCGGGGCCCGGGAAAGAATCAACATGGTCGAATTTCTTCTTGACCATGCGTACCAACTCCTGACGACCAAAGCGATCTTGGAAAGCCTGCATGACCTCAGGAAACGACCCCGGGTCCTTGAGGCCCAGCCGAGAAGCGGCCAACGAATAGACGGTTTGGGGAAAGACCGCCGGGACTTCGGTGCTGATGCCGGCGCCGGCAAAAATCACAAGGTCCCGTTCGTGTGCACTCTGCTTGAGCTCCAACGGCAGTTCGAAGGGGAGATCCAGCTTGCAGTGTACGCACTCCGTGCCCTCCGCGTGTCCTGCATTTACTGATGTTGTCACGCCATACGTCCCGACCCTCGTGCCGATATTGCCGCTTTCACTTTAGCGGTCTGTCAAGCCCGTGAATCTACAACGAGCCGCGTTGGGACCGTGTTCTCCGGCCGAGGGATATAACCTTCGATTTTCTCCGCGCCCGCCCCGCCTGTGATAGCGCTCGACAAGCCGTATGGAATTGAGAGTCATTCTTACTAACGTCGGCCGAAGGTCCGCCTCGGGTCCAAGATCCTGTGCTAAATGAGCGCGCGGTCCAGAAATAAGGAGTCGCCAGTAACCGGCGCAATAGCACACTCAACGTTCCGCCTGCTCGGAGAGGTGTTTCAACTGGAAGTTCCTTGTATTCCCGAGCAGAACGACTTTGAGGTCACGGCACACTACTACTTCGACCGGAAAGACCGCGGGCCTCGCGGGCTTATTCACAACATAATTTTGCCTGCCATCGGCTTTGCTCTGACTGTCTGGTTGTGGAGGAGTCTGAGCGGTCTGTCCCTGGGCTTTGGTCTGGCCTGGGCCGCGGTTGGACTTGCTGACATCGCTTATCTGACGCGTGGATTCCGTAGGCCGGCACCGCGGCTGGATTTGAAGGAAGCGTAGTCAGCCTTTCCATTCCTTGTCTTCAGGGCGTATCGAAGGCTGGTCGGACGGCAGCGTAAGTATCCTCCTCCAGATCCTTGATGCTTTGGCCTTGGCTGTTTTTCCAGGCTGCCCGTCCGTTTATGGAGCCGCCAACGAGGACATCTCCAGCGCCACTCGGGGACGGGAATAGGTGATCCCTAAGGAACACGAACTGCTCTCCTCGGTTAGCGGCTATGCCCACATCAACCAGCTCCTGCCTTTTACGATGAAGGCTGGCCAGGGCCGATGGTCTTAGGTTCGCGTTTCCGTATGATCCCGCGCGGACAAGCATTCCCTCTGGCGTTCGAAGAGCTTGAGCATTAGTTCCTGAGCCCACAAGGAAAAATAGAGCCTCGTGGTCCGATGCAGTAACATGGCCGTCAGACTCAGGGACTCGGGGTGCCTGGAGTACGGGCTTTCCTAACGTCGCCAGCAGCACTGAAATGGTGTCCAAGAATTCATGGCAGTCAGCTTCCAGCGGTCGTGGCGTGTGGCGATTGGAGGCGGCATTGCTGTTCTTCAGTGAGTATCTGCCTGCTGAATTAGCAATCTCTATCGACCGAAATTCCATATAGCCGACATGAGTGTCGGTCCAAGTGTTGGTCAGGGAAACTGCCACCAAAGCTCGGTACCAGAAATCTTTCTTCACCGCGTGTTCCGCTAGTCGCAGCCCCACGTTCCCGGTTTGCCCGATGTAGCATTCCGGCAAGTCCTCGGTTCCCCCTCCGAAGAGGAAATACAGTCCCACTTGTGTCGATTCCGGCATGGACCGAAAAGTCTGAAGCATTGACCTTGGAACCTCAAAAACCCTGACCGTGCGAGTGGTGATTTCGGCCTGCCGGATACCAGCGGGATCTCCATGGGGGAGAAAGATCTGTATCGTTTGAGGCCTTTGCATGCCGACTGCCTTTCGTCTCTACTTTCGATATTCGGTGTAGACCTAAGACAACCATGCGTTGCCCCGGTCAGGCGTGCCCCACGCTCTCGGCCACCAGCTTCGCGTCCATCCCCACCCCGCCCAGGATCGATGAGTAGTGCCGAGTCAGCCAGGGTAGCCCCACGGCGTACAACCCGGCGTGTTCGGTAACGCCGCCGGCGTGCCGCGGATATCCCCACTCGTCCAGCACCGGGATGTCGATGAACGACAGGTCCAGCCCATACCCGGTCGCCCACAAAACGGACGTGATCCCGGCTTCGGCCAAGTTCAACGAAGCAGGCTCTGACGGCAACCAGTCGTCGTCGGGCACAGGCGGCTGGTCCGGCGCATGAAGACCCGCCGCTGCGATGTATCCGTCAATCGCCTTCCGCATCCGCTGATCGAACCCGGACTCGACTGTCGCGAGGCGTTCGGGGAGGTCGTCGCTGAAGGTGATGTCGCCGTCGTTGATTGTTTCCAGGCGGCCGTGCAGGTGCATGCCGCGGCGGCCGAGTTCGCGGAGGTGGATGTCGTGGCCGCCGTCGGTGCCGGAGAGCAGCGGGTTGCACGCCAGGCGGGCGGCGGGGGAGGGGAGCGCCTCGCGGGTGAGGGCGTTGACGCCGTGATCGGGGCCGTGTTTGCCGGTCTCGAGGAGCCAGTAGAGGATGTCCTGGCCGCGGTATCGGCGAGGCGCTTCGGGGCAGGTGGAGACGGCCAGGTGGACTTCGCGGCCGGCGTCGTGCAGTTCCTCGGCGATCTGCCCGCCCGACTGCCCCGTCCCGACAATCAGGACGGCGCCCTCGGGCAGTTGCTGCGGATTGCGGTAGAGGTGGGTGTGGAGCTGGGTGACTTCCTTGGGAAGCTTGCCGGCCACGGCTGGCACCTTGGGCACCTGGTAGGCGCCGGTCGCGAGCACCACCTTCTTGGCTGCCAGCCTGCCCAGCGAGGTTTCGAGGCTGAAAGTGCCGTCCGTTCCCGCCGATAGTCTGGTGACGTCGACGCCGGTATGGATCGGAGCGCTGATGACTTCGGCGTATCGCCTGAGCAGATTTACGACGGCGGTTCGGGGCAGAAAGCCTTCGGGGTCATCGCCGGTGTAAGGCATCCCAGGGAGGTCGAGCGTGTAATTGGGGGTGTTCATGTAGAACCCGTCCCAGCGGTCCTGGAACGCGCCGCCCAGGGAGCCGCGCCGCTCGAGGAGCTGATGCTCGACGCCCGCTTGCGTGAGCCAGTAACTGGTGGCGAGACCGGCTTGGCCGGCGCCGATGATCACGGTACCTGGGGCGGATCCCATGGCGTGGATTTTACGCTTGGGGCTCCGGTTTGGGGATGGGTTTTTGGTGGTGCGTTTAGCTGTTTTGGGCCTCGAAGAATGCTGCGATCTCCGCGTCCGTCGGCTCCCTGAGTTCTACGGGGGTTGTGGCCGGCGTCGGGGCTATGTAGTCGTGGATGGAGGTCTGGCCTTCGAGCTCTGGGGTGGGCTCAGACGTAGCGTCGTCGGTCATTCGCAGCTCCTGGGGTCAAGTGTTAGACCACCATATTCGGCAGGCCGCCTGATCCTTCGGAAGACATGCAGGGATGCCCGGTGGGTTGGAGGATCGCCGATCCTCCAACCCACTCCTGGACGGGGCTCATGCAGAGACGAGCGCTTTGGCGGGGGAGTCTTCGACGCGTGCAGGCCTCAGCAGTGAAAGTGTGAGGGCAACACCTGTAAGGATGATCGCCGGGACGGTCATGGCCCACCAGAGGGCTTGATGTTCGAGGAGAGCTCCAGCAATTGCACCCAAGAACATCGATATGACGGCCGCGAGCCGGCGAAGGGTCGCTGCCGTCTTAGCGCCACCCCAAAAACGTCCTGCTTCGCTGAAGAGCAGGGACAACGTAGAGGTGATGACTACCGTGGAAACGTCCGGTACCCCCACCCGGCGCGCTGCGATTGCCTGAAAGCCCATGAAGATGCCGATGGCCACCGTGGCGGCATGCATCAGGGATTCATTGAGAGGCAGCAGGGACATGAGGACTGTGACGGCAACCATGCCGACGGCGATGAACCAGAACACGGGGATGACGGCCGTATCCTTACCGTGCTTGGGAGGAAACCGTCGCAGGATCAGCCCGAGGATCCACGAACCGAAGGCGAAGCCACCGAGCGCGGTGAGGGGTCCCCAGAGCGTTATGTGTTCGGATCCAGCGAGGGCCAGGCCCACCAGGATGACATTGCCGGTCATGTTCGCGCCGAAAATATGCTCCATGCCCAGATAGGTGGCAGCATCCAGCGCTCCGGTACCGAAACTGACGGCGATCATCAACCAGAACGTGATTCGTTGTGAAACCACCCGGCTACGTCCCGTCCGCCAACAATCCGTCGGAACGCGGATCGGACCCTACCGCGAAGGATGCCGCATCCTCAGTTAGCCGAACCACCTGCAGATGGCCGGCTGCGTCGTCGAAGGCTTCCAGTTCCTTGGAACGGAATCCTGCGGCGTGCAGGGCCTGGACCGCGCGGTCGGACACTCCTGATTCGACGGCGATGGTCGCGGCATCATCAACCGCGGCCGCCCCGGCTTCCATCTGCCCGATGATCCATCGGGCACGGGCGGAGGCCGCGTCGGGTGCCATGCCCAAGGCCAAGTTCAGTGCGAGGTGGGTATGGACCTGGGGTTGCGCCCGGCCGCCCATGGTGCCATGCGCCCCGACCAGCCTTCCGTCCTTTCGGACCAGCACTGGCATGAGCGTGTGCGGAGGGCGTGTGCCTGGCCGCAATTCGTTCGCTACACCCGGTACAAGGCTGAACGAGGCGGCCCTGTTGTGGAGGAGAATTCCAGTGCCTGGATCCAGGACGCAAGATCCAAACGCGTGGAAGGCGCTTTGTATGAGCGAGACCCAATTTCCTTCTGAGTCAGCGGTGACGACGGCCACCGTATCGCCGGTTCGTCGGGCGTAGGTGCGTCCCGTGATGCTTCCCGACAGACTGCGAGTGAGGGCGCGTTGTGCCGTCGCGGCGGCGGTTTCGCGTGACAGCAGGGCGTCGACTGGAACCTCGCGATGTGAGGGATCGCCCAAGTACTGGTCCCTGTCTCGAGCAGCTGCGGCGAGAATGCCGGCGATGACGCCGGCGTCTTCGCCATCCGGGTCGGGGATGCGTCCCAGCTCGTAAGCCACGACATCCAGCGCGGCCAGGCCTTGGAGGAAAAAGGTTCCCTGGCTGTTGCCTGCGGCGCTGAGGTACTCGGTCCCGGCAAACTCTACGGAAGCAGGGCGTTCAAGGGTGGCTTGGTGATCCTCAAGGTCCTTGCGAGTGAGCTCGCTGCCCAAGCCACGGAGTGTTTCAAGAACGCTTTCGCCAAGGGGTCCCCGGTAGAAGGCATTCACGCCATCTTCAGCCAGACGGGTCAACGTCTCTGCAAGGCGGACTAGTTTGAGGGTTTCACCTTGCTTGAGGACAACCCCATCCTGAAAAAATACTTCACGGCATCCCGCATCCTGGGACAGGAGATGCTGTTCGCGCATCAGGTCGCGGGCTACACCAGGTGCTACGGTGACCCCGGCCTTTGCCACGGCTGCAGCCGGGAGCAGGGCTGCCGCCAGAGGCTGACGTCCCCACTTATCCGCAAGCACCTCCCAAGCGCTGAGAACGCCGGGCACAGTGACGCTAAGAGCTCCGGCGACGGGTACGAAGCCGTCTGGTCCTATGTATTTATTGAGGTCAGTGGTGTGGGCGGAGCGCCCGCTGCCATTGACGACTGTGACGTTTCCGTCGGGGGTACCAACCATGGCTATGGCATCGCCGCCGATGGTGCACTGATTGGGATAGACAACGGTGAGCATGGCTGCCGCAGCCAAGGCAGCGTCCACTGCGTTGCCACCTTCGGCGAATGCCCGATGGGCTGCGGCCGTCGCTCCGGAATGCGGAGTGGCCGCCGCCCCGGTGAGGGAGTTCTGATTCATTGCTTAGGTTGCTTTCTCGTTTGGTGTGTCAGGGTCCCAGGCGCCGACGCCGATGGCCTCGGCGACCTGGTGGATATGCCCGGACATGGATGCGCGTGCTTCGTCGGCGTCGTGGGCGCGGATGGCCTCGTAGATCCTCCGATGCGCGGCCACGGATTGCTCTATTCGAGCCATGGTTTGGTGGGTTCTCTCCCTGGAAGGTGCCATCCATTCGTTGGCGACACCCAGGAGCTGAACCAGCATGGGATTGCGGGTTAGCTTCGCAACTGCAGCGTGGAACTCGACGTCGAGGCGAACGAGCAGTTGGAGGGATGGTTCCCGGCGGCGGAGTTCACTCTCAGCAAGCTCCAGTGGTTGGAGCAGAACTCCCAGTTCACTGGCTCTCGCGCGGAGAGCGGCACGCTCAGCCATCGGAGGTTCTACCACTGCGCGCAGGTCCATTACCTCGGCCAGCATCCTCTGTGAGGAATCCATGGCTCCGAGCATTCCTGCGTGGAGCTCGGGCCTGGTTTGTTCCTCGACAATCGTCCCGCGTCCTGGTTTGCGGCTTATGAGGCCTCGCAGCTCCAGCTCGCGCAGGGCTTCCCGGACAGAAGTGCGGGATATGCCGGCGGTCTGGGCCAATTCGCGTTCGTTGGGAAGTTTGTCGCCTGCCTTGAGTTCACCGTTGGTGATCATCCGGATCAGCTTTTCACTTAACCGTTCGGAAAGGGGGCCGCTGGCCACGGAAAGACTGCTCATGGACGACATAGTTACCTCCGCTGAATTGGTTAGACAAACCTACCAGCCGCAGAACCCACGCCCGGTCTGGCTAGTCGAGGATCTCCACGGTGACCCAGTTTTCGAAACAACTGCCGCCGGCAAGGCTCATAACGCCAATAGTTGCCCGCCCACCCAGCCCGACTTCGGGACCGAACACCTCCACGAAGAGGTCTGTGGCGCCCGAGGAGACCTTGTGGACTTCAGTGAATTCCATCGTGGAGGTCACGAAGCACAGCGAACGAACGATACCTTTCACGCGGTCCAAGGAGCCGAGTGCCAAGCGGATTCCGCCCAGGCAGTTCAGCGCCGTCAGACGGGCCGCCTCATAACCTTCCTCGACGCTGAGGTTGGCCCCGAGACGCCCTGGGTATCGGACTGTGCCATCGCTTTTGTCCGGGGTATGACCGCTGAGGTAGAGAACGTTCCCCACGATATGGTGCGGCTTCATGCTCCCGTAGGTGTCGGCTCCGTAGTAGCCGTCAACTTTGAAGTCCGGTATCTCCAGACCGAGTTCCCGGACGCGGTCTTCATAACTAGTGGTCAAGGTAATGCTCCTAAGTATCCTGCCTCGCCAGTGGCAGATAGTCCAATGGTCCAACCAAGTACCTATGAGCGTAGTCACACGAGGGGGCTAGGTCAACAAGGCAACTAAAAAATGAACGATATTCATAAAAACTGTTGACTTAGGTCCAAAGGTCGGACAAACTCCAGATATGGGAGTCATCGCCGCCTCCCGTACAACCAAGTGATTCTTCCCCCAAACACCAGCTCTGACTTGAGCTCGTACGTCACTTGCAAAGGAATTCCCATGTCCACTCCGGACCACCCCCTTCAGCCCTTACAGGTCAGTTACGTGGATGACCCGCGCGTCGTGAAAGAAGCCGCGACCGAGGACTACACCACCCACGTAGTCCCTCTCTCGTGGCGCAGTAACAAGAAGTCCCTGTCGATGTCTTGGTACTCGCTGGTCAGCGGAATGTTCTACCTCGTCACCGCGGCAACGCTGGCCGCAGTCGTTGGTACCGTCGATACCCTTATCGGCATAGTCCTGGCCTGCCTGGCTTTCGGAGGCTTGGGCTTTATCTTCTCCAGCTACGCGGCCAAGACAGGCCTGACAGTCGCACTCATTTCCCAGCGGCTGTTCGGTGCCTCAGGTTCCATCGTGGCCCCGCTCATCCTCGCGGCCACCTCCATCTATTACGCCGTGTTTGAAAGCTCAATGATCGCCCATGCCTTCCATGCATATATCGGCGGCATTGATATCCGGATCTGGTACGCGATCGCAGTGGCCATGAACCTTCCGCTGGTCATGGGCGGAATCAGGCGTTGGATGGACAAGTACAACGCTGCCTTGCTTCCGGTCTACTGGGGCGGGCTCATCCTGGTGATCGTCTTGGCAGCCACCCACGCAGACACGTCGGCTTGGCTCGCACATACCCCTGAAGAAGCCACAAGCCTTGCTGCGCCTGGCTGGCTATACGCTTTCTTTATCTACCTGGGTGTCCTCGTCCTCATGATGTTCACCATGGACTTCGCCCGCTTCGGCAAACCACGCGACACCAAGGTCAACGGCGTCGGCACCTTCGGACCCGTCTTCTACGTCTTCGTCTACCTGGCTAACGGTCTCATCGGTATTTTCATCGCCTACTCTGCCGGCCTGGCGGGAGGCGTATCCTCCACGGCAATCGTCGAGTTCATCGTCACGCTGATGGGCGGCTGGGGCCTCTTCCTGGTCTGGGTCACGCAAGCCCGCATTAACACTGCCAACTTCTACGTTGCCTCAACCAACATGGAAGCCCTCTGGACCAGGCTCTTCCGCGCTCGGCTTCCACGAGCTTGGGCAGTGCTGATTTGTGGTGCCATCACCTACCTGATCATGCTCACCGATGTTCTCAACTACGTGCTTGTTGCCCTTGCCTGGCAGGGTGCGTTCATTGCATCGTGGGTTGGCATCATGCTCGTCCACATTCTTTTCAGCTCGCGTGGCGACAAGAATGGACTGCCGGAATTCCGCCCAGGGCGCCTGGCCCGCTTCACTTTGGGAAGCTGGATTTGGATTGGCAGTTCACTCCTCGGTGCGTTGCTCTACCAGTTCGGCGGTCCATTCGGAGCCACCTGGTCAACACCCCTCACCCTGACCCTTGCTGCAGTCCTGTACACAGCGGCGTTCAAAGCCCAAACCCGTAGCGCCATCCTCCGCCGTCGCAACGATCCCCGAGACGAAGTGGATGACATTTGGGAAGCGCGTATCCGCTGCCACGCGTGCGACCACAGCTACATCGCTGCCGAGATGGATCGTGATCCCAGCGTTCCCGGGCAACCTCCCATCTGCTCAGCCTGCGCAGGGCTCAGCCGAAGGTACTTGAACGCTTGCAAGCAGGAGGATGCAGTTCTGTCCTACAGCGCCACTGAGCACGATCATTTGCCCGTGTAAGTAACTGGTGATGGCTGCGCACCCCTTGGGTGCCGCAGCCATCGCCCGTATCCGTCCGGATTTTTGGCTGAGCAGCGCAACTCCAGGCGTGGCCTTGGCCCGAGTGTCCTATGACTGTTTGAAGCCATTCAAAACCGTGTACATTCCGCCGATTTCTTGCGCCACCTTGTCCAGGTCCTTGCCGCTCCAGTTTTCCTCCAAGGCAAGGGACAAGTCTGCGACGATCCAGTTCTCGCCTTCAACGATCGCCACCGGCTGCGAGGTATCCATGTAGACCTGCGCGGCGTCGGCCCGAGCATCCGAGCTCTTGAACCACTCGATCTGAACCCTGTTGCCGCAAACCGCGTATTCGGCCGTGAAGCCGGCCAGGTCCGGGTTCACGATCGGTCTCGCCGTTGGCTCACTCTCGCAGCCGACGACGGCGGCAACGGCCTCTCGAGCTTCGGCAAGTGACGCGAAGGTCGGGCCTGGCACGGGTGGGATGCCGGCGTCGGGCTCTGTCGCCCGCTCAGACGTGCAGCTGGACAACATGCCGGCAACTGCGAGCCCTGCAGTAATGAACGCGAATCGACGAAAAGAAATCACTGGACACCCCCATTTGTCAGTGGTGCCATCCTCGCACGACTACGTGGCGTACGGGATAGAAGACGATAGGCTTCTTGGACGACGTCGTAGGGGGAACGATTTCCAGAATGACTACTGCACGCAAGTTCCGCGTACTCACCTTGGCATCCACGGCTTTAGTTCTGGCCATTCTGATTTTGCAATTCACCCAAGTGATCAGCGGGTTCTGGAGCGTGACGCTGCTCGTCATCGTCGGGATTCCCGTGACGATAGCTTGGGTGATCCTGGAGAGGCGCTTGGGTGCCGAGAAAATGAGGGACGCGCCTTAGGCGGCCGATTCCGGCGCCGACCTTAAAAATGTCAGTGGTGGATGCCATGCTGCCCCGATGGATCAATTTCCGTTCACACAAAAGCTGCCACTGACCCTTCGAGCACGTCTTTGGTGGCACGACGGCGCCGGCGTTCGGGTCCGTGGGTGGTCAAACCGACAGTGGCTTACCGTGACCGTCCTTCTTGGGCTCACGGCCAGCCTCCTTTCAGGTCTGACATTCTTCTCATCCGATCTGCTCACCGTCGGCTGCCTGGTTGCTGGTTCGTTCAGCCTCATGGGCCTGAGTTGGTTCGGACTCTACTCCGCACTTCAAGCCGGCAAGGCGACTTCAAGGTGCAGGCCTTGATTGACGTCGAGGTCAAGAAACCGGTGTCAATGCGAGTGTCAGTAACGCGGCATTTATCAAGTTTCTGTTGTAAATTTTAGACATGGAATTACGACGGTCCGCAACCCTTCTTGACGTAGCCCGCTTGGCTGGCGTCTCCCGCTCAACGGCAGCCAGGGCACTCGGCAAGTATGGCTCAGTGAGTCCGGAGTTGCAGTCCATGGTCGCCGCGGCTGCTGAGGCGCTGGGCTACCGCGGGAATGCCTTGGCCAGAAGCGTAAGTTCGGGCCGGTCACACACCATCGGCGTAGTTGTGAGTGACATCGAAAATCCGCATTTTGCCAGGGCCGTGCGGGGCATGACCGATGCCGCGAAAGCTGCGGGCTTCGACGTCATTCTCGCCAACACTGACGAGAGTGTTGAAGCTGAACGCGACGCGGTGCAGGTGTTCCTGGACAAACGTGTGGACGGTCTGATCGTGGCTTCGACCAGCAGAAGCGATTCCGGCCATCTATTGGATGTTGTGGGCATGGGGCGACCCCTGGTGCTGTTCGATCGACGCCCGGATAATGTGGAAGCCGACTGGGTCGGCACAGACTGCTACGCAGACGCCAAGTCGGTCATGGAGTTTCTCATCAGCAAGGGGCACCGGCACATCGCCTTCCTTTCTGCGACTACCAAGACCCCAGAGGAACTTGAGGCGGGCAGCCCGCTTCCTATCTCGACCATCGCTGACCGAGTGCGTGCCGTGCGCGATACGGCTAGGGCACGAGGAATCGGGTATGAGTTCATTTCCGGGGCAATGTCCCCGGAGAAAACACAAGAAATCGTGGCTTCGCTTCTTCGTCGCCCAGACCGGCCGAGCGCCATCATCGCTTCCTACAGCCGCATCGCATTACCCACTTTCCAGGCCATCCACGGCGCCGGGATGAGCGTTCCGGAAGACATCTCCCTGGTGTGCTTGGACGATACGGAGTGGATGACCGTCAGCCACCCGAGCGTCACCGCGATCTCCAACCCCGCGTACGACATGGGAATCAAAGCAGCGGAGGTCCTCCTTGAGCGTATTGCCGGTGCGGGGCCGGATGTCCGCGATCACCTGTTGCCTGCAACATTCATCGAACGCGCTTCAGTCGCGGACTTCATGCAGGCCAAGGTCGGCAACCCCGCATAGTTGCCGCCGGAACCAGCAGGACCCGCAGCCGAAAGGCTGCGGGTCCTGCTTTTTAAGGGGGATCGCCGTCGCTCCCGGGTTGGCCGTGGCATCCAAGAAAAAATGATTGATCAAGATACCGGTGTCTCATACCATTAAGAAATCACTGAAGATACCGGTGTCACTACGAACCTTAATATCGATGAAACAGCCCCGAAACTATTGACAGTTAGGGTTTACTCCAGAAATACTTTCGTTGCGTAGGGTGACACGGATCACCCGATCTCCCAGACTTCCGAGGTAGGAGCAGTACAGATGAAAGAACAGACCAAGTTGTGGGGAGGCCGGTTCGCTGGCATGTCGAGCCCTGAGCTGAGCCGTTTTTCGAGGTCCGATCCTCGCTACTTCAGCATGGCCCCGTATGACCTGCACGGGTCCCGGGCGCACGTACGGGAATTGAACCGCTCTGGTCTCATTGACGACGCCGAATTGGGCCTCTTCCTGAACACCATCGATGATCTTGCCCGCGATATCGCTGAAGGTCGCGTAACACCACAAGAAGCGGACGAGGACGTCCATACCTTCCTGGAGCGCCTGCTTATCGAGCGGATGGGACCGACAGGCGGGAAGATCCGGGCCGGCCGATCCCGGAACGACCAGGCCGCAAACGACCTGCGCCTCTACATGCGTGACAAGGTCCGCGGAGTCAGCGAACTGCTCGTGGAACTCACTGAGTCGCTGGCCAGCCAGGCCGACCAGCACCTCCGCACGCCCGTCCCGGGTTTCACCCACTTGCAGTCCGCACAGCCGGTGGTCTTCGGACACCAGATCCTCGCTCACGCACAACCACTGGTCCGGGATCTGGAACGGTTCCAGGACTGGGACCGCCGGGCAGCGGTTTCACCGCTCGGAGCGGCGGCGCTGGCTGGTTCAACATTCGCGCTCAACCCCGAACTGGCTGCGAAAGACCAGGGCTACGAAACCAGCGCAGAAAACTCGATCGACGCCGTCGGAAGCCGCGATGTGGCCATCGAATTCCTCTTCGTCTGCTCCCTGACGCTCATCGACATATCCAGGCTGTGCGAGGAAATCATCTCCTGGGCGTCCCAGCAGTTCCGTTGGATCACCATGGATGATGCCTACTGCACCGGCAGTTCGATCATGCCGCAGAAGAAGAACCCGGACATCGCCGAGTTGGCGCGTGGCAAGGCGGGCCGCGTGCTGGGCGACCTGATGGGTCTGATGGCGGCCGTCAAGTCGTTGCCGCTGGCCTACAACCGGGACCTTGCCGAAGACAAGAATGCCGTCATCGACGCCGTTGAAACTTTGGAAGTCGCTCTTCCGGCGCTCGCTGGACTCGTCCGTACTTTCACGGTCAATGTTGAAGAGGTACGTCGTCAGGCAACGGCCGGCTTTACCTTGGCGACGGAAGTCGCTGACTGGCTGGCCCGCCAGGACATTCCCTTCAGCGAAGCCCATGAGATCTCAGGAGCACTGGTGCGTTTCTGCGAAACCAAGGGGCTGGACTATGACGACCTGACGGATGAACAATTGGCATCCGTGGACCGCCGTCTGACCCCGGAAATCCGGACGGTCCTCACTATCGAAGCTGCCCTCGAAGCGCATTCAGGATTCGGCGGCACCTCGCCTGCTCGAGTCGCAGAACAGTTGACCAGGCTTCGGGCAAAACTGGACCAGATCAAGAGCTGGACAGTGGATTACAACGGCCTGCGTGTCAGGCCGAACAACGCGGGCTGAACCATGGGCCCTACTAGCGCAGACTCACGCGGCGCCACCGATACCCTCCACGATCAGGAAAAAACCATGAACACTCAAACAGAACCGGGCGTCACCAGTGCCGCTCCGGCCGATTTGAAAATCGTTCCCCGGAAGCACGTGGGGCGGTGGATCGGCGCCGCCGCGGTGGTCCTGCTCCTGGTGTGGCTGGGCGTCTCCTTCTACCGGGCCAAGATCGACTGGCCAACCGTCCAGGAATACCTCACCGTCCCGGTGCTGATTCAGGGCATCGGCGTTGCGCTGCTGTTGACCGCGGTGGCCATGATCATCGGGTTGGTCCTGGGCGTGGTCACAGCGGTCATGCGACTGTCCAAAAACCCTGTGGTCTCGGGCGTTGCATGGTTGTACATCTGGGTCTTCCGCGGCACACCGGTTTATCTTCAACTGTTGATGTGGTTCAACCTGGCCCTGATCTTCCCCGTGATCGGTATTCCAGGCCTTTACTCCGGCCGCATGATCGATATCCTCACGCCGTTCGTTGCAGCCTCGATCGGTCTGGGCTTGAACCAGGGCGCCTACACCTCCGAAGTGGTCCGCGGCGGCATTCTCTCAGTCGACGAAGGCCAAACCGAGGCCGCCCAGGCTGTGGGCATGACACGGCTGCAAGCCATGCGCCGAATCGTCCTGCCGCAAGCAATGCGGGTCATCATCCCGCCGGTTGGCAACGAAGTCATCGGCATGCTCAAGACCACCGCACTGGCCTCCGCGATCGGCGTGAGCGAAATCCTGTCCGAAGCCCAGCACATCTATTACGTCAACAACCGGATCATGGAACTGCTGATCGTCTGTGCCGTCTGGTACCTCGGGGCGGTCTCCATCCTCAGCATCGGCCAGTTCTACCTCGAGCGCTACTTCGCAAAGGGCGCCTCCAGCCGGCAACTGCCGCTGACTCCATTCCAGAAGGCAAAGGCCATTTTCGGCACCAACAGGAAGGCACTGTCATGACCACCAATGTTCTGGTCCGAGCCGAAAATGTCCACAAATCCTTCGGCCCCATCGAAGTCCTCAAGGGCATCAATCTCGAAGTGACCAGCGGAGAGGTCGTATGCCTCCTCGGCGCCTCCGGGTCAGGGAAAAGCACCTTCCTGCGGTGCATCAACCACCTAGAGACCCTCTCCAACGGCCGCATCTGGGTAGGGCAGAACGTGGTCGGCTACCGTCAAGACGGCAACCGACTTTTCGAACTGTCCGATAAGGAAGCCGCCCGGCAGCGACGATCCATTGGCATGGTTTTCCAACGCTTCAACCTGTTCCCCCACATGACAGTCCTGGAAAACATCATTGAAGGCCCGGTCCTGGTCAACAAGGTCAAACCGGCCGAAGCCAAACAGCATGCCTCCGAGCTCCTTGCGAGGGTGGGACTGGAGGGACGCGAATCGTTCTACCCCCGCCAGCTTTCCGGTGGTCAGCAGCAACGCGTCGCAATTGCCCGCGCGCTGGCCATGAAACCGGAACTGATTCTCTTTGACGAACCCACCTCGGCCCTCGACCCCGAGCTCGTCGGTGAAGTCCTGGACGTCATGAAAGACCTGGCTGAATCCGGCTTGACCATGATCGTCGTAACCCACGAGATCGGCTTTGCGAAGGAAGTTGCCGACCGCGTCGCCTTCATGCATAACGGCGAAATCGTCGAGCTTGGCCCGCCGTCGCAAGTCCTTGGGAACCCACAGCACGACCGCACCAAAGCATTCCTCTCCCGCGTCTTCTAAACCCTCTATGCCCCAACCATTGGAGTCACCATGAAGCATTTCAAGAAAGCCGCCTGTGCGGTTGCAATGACGGCCGTGACCGCTTTCGGACTTACCGCCTGCGTCGGTGGAGCCGACGCGACCTCCGACGCCGGCGCCACTACGGCGGGTCTGCCACAGGCCATCAAGGATTCCGGCAAGCTAAGGGTTGGCCTGTCGCCGGACTTTCCACCCATGGAGTTCCGCGACGGCGACAAACTCGCCGGACTGGATATAGAGCTTCAACAGAAACTCGGCGAGATCCTTGGTGTGCAAATCGAAGTGGTCGAGTCCCCGTTCGACCAGCTGATCAACTCTGTGCAGACCGCACGCGTGGATGTGGTTATGTCGGGAATCTCTGACACTCTGGAACGCCAGAAGACCGTCGACTTTGTTGACTATTTCAAGTCGCAGGGCCGGCTCTACACCTCCGGGGCCAGAGCCGCGGAATTCACCAAAGCAACCGACATTTGCGGAAAGAAACTCGCCGTCAGCGGCAAGACCGACTACTTCGAGCAGGTCAAGAATCTGAGCAAGTCCGTCTGCACTGACAAGGGGCTTCCCGAACTGAGCATCCTGCCAACCGACTCCGGCGCTGCAGCCCGTCTGCAAATTGAGCAGGGCCGTGTGGACCTCGCCGCCCAAGGCGCTGAAAACCTGGCCTACTTTGGCAAGACTGAACCTGGGAAGTATGCCGGCGTCCTGGATCCGCTTCCGGCCAAACCGTTCGGAATCCTGATGCAAAAGGGTGACACCCAACTGGCTAACGCGATCAAGGACGCTTTCACCAAGATGAAGGAAAACGGCGACTACCAGAAGATCCTGGACAAGTGGAACCTTGGTTACGGTGCCATGGATCCAGAAATCAACGGCGTCAAGTGAACCAAAACGCGCACCAGAAGACTGGGGCGACGGCGTGGCCGGAAGGTAAGCGCAGCGCCGTCGCCCTGGCCTTCGATCTCGACGGACCAACTGGCGACGCCATGCTCAAGAGCACTATCTGGGACAAACCTGAGTACTTCAGCCAGGGCGCCTATGGTCCGTGGCGGGCCCTCGACCGGATTCTTGGACTGCTGCAGAGCCACGGGGTGCCAGCGACTTTCTTCACCCCGGCTTGGGTGGTGGAGACTTGGCCAGAGCAGTGCAGGCGAATCGTTGATCAAGGCCATGAGATCGCCCACCACGGATACAAACACGAGAAGTACTGGGACCTCGGCCTCTCCGAGCAGCGGCAGGTCATCGACGTCAGCCAACGGATTTTTCGGGATGTTCTGGGCACCACAGCCGTGGGATTCCGCACTCCCTCCGGGGACTGGCGCCCGGAGACCCCGGCACTGCTGGAAGACATGGGATTCGAGTATTCCAGTTCAATGCGTGGTGACGACCGCCCCTACTTCCATCCCGGTGGAAGGTTGGTCGAGATACCCGCGAGGTCGGAGATGGACGACTACGCCTCCCTGGCCTACACCACCAACCCAGACTGGCCTTCCGGTGGGGACCGCATTGCGAGCTATGAACTCACCTTGGACAACTGGACCCGGGAATTCGACGGGTACCACGCCGAAGGCCTGTGCTTGTCGACCATCTTCCACCCGAAGGTCGTCGGAAAACCCGGTCGCGCGGTCTTGCTGGACCGCTGGATCGACCATATGAACGACGCCGGCGACGTATGGTTCGGCACCAGCCAACAGATCGCGGCATGGTTCGTAATGACCAGCCAGCAAAAGGAACATGAGGTACCGAGGTGACCACACCTGAGCAACCTGGGCGGCGGTGGCCTGACGGTAAAAAGGCTGCCTTCGTCATCACCGTCGGCTTCGAAGCTGAATTGTCGGTTCTTGCTGCCGCCCCTGACGCGATCGACCGGGCAAAGAGCTTGTCCGTGGGACAGTACGGCGGCACCCGCGGTGTTGAACGGCTACTTGCGGAGCTTGCCCGGGGCCGGAATACCGCAAGCTGGTTTATTCCAGGCGCAAACCTCATCACTTACCCGCGGCAAGTTGAATCCGTAGCTGCGGCCGGGCACGAACTCTGCAACATGGGCTGGGCCCTGGAAGACATGAGCGAGCAACCGTTGACGGCGCAATTGGATTCCGTGGAAAGAGCCCAGGCAGAGTTCGACAATCTTTTCGGTGTCCGACCGAGCGGTTTCCGTTCCGGCCGTGGTTCCTATGCACCGGGCCTCCCCGAGGTGCTGGTCAACCAAGGATTTACCTGGTCGTCGTCCTGGCACGGTGACGATCTTCCGCACTTCCATCCCGGAAACGCCGCCGGGCTGGTTGAAATCCCACGCCACCACGAACTGGACGACTACCCCTACTTCGTATTCAACCTGGACCCGCCCATCCCCAAAGGGAGCCCACGAATAGCGTCCAGCAGGGAAGTCCTCCGCAACTGGATTCTGGAGTTCGATGCCTACCGGGCTGAAGGCCTCTGCTTCGTGCTGACCATCCACCCCGAGATCATCGCAACCCCCGGACGAATCAGTCTCCTGCGTGAATTCCTGGACTACGTCAACGCACAAGAGGACGTTTGGCACGCAACCGGAAGTGAAGTTGCCCAGTGGTGGTTGCGTACGGGACCAGCCAACACCCCGGACCACCCCGCTGAGGTCTTTCACGCCCTAACCAGTAAAGGCAGTCCATCTTGACCGCACATCACACAGCGTCCGAACGAATCGCTAGATTCATCACCGAACTCCAACCCGAGAAGATTCCCTCGTCAGTCCAGCACCGGGCGAAGATCCACCTCCTGGACACCCTCGGCGCGGGCATAGCAGGAGCTGCTTCCAAGGAAGCAGCCATCAGCACCACCGCACTGTCCGGGGTATGCGGTCAAACTCTTCCGGGGACTGGATCGACTCTCTGGGGGAGACCAGGAGAACTGCCGGCCCTCGGTGCCGCCTTCGTCAACGGCATCGCGTGCCACGCATTCGAACTTGATGATTCAGGGGGATGCGACCATTCAGGTGCCGTAGTAGTTCCGGCGGCATTTGCCGCGCTATCCCTTTCCTCACGGAATGAGGAAGACATGACCGTCTCCGGGGGACAGTTACTCAAAGCCATTGTCAGTGGCTACGAAGTAGCCCGACGAGTGCAGGACGCGCTGGGTGGCTACGATGCCGTGAACAACGCTGGATGGCACTCAACAGGAGTGTGCGGAACGTTCGGCGCGGCGGTGGCGGCTGGCGTGATCCTTGGACTCAGCGAACAACAAATGGTCAGTGCCATTGGACTCGCTGGATCCTTCACGGGTGGCACATGGTCGTTCATCGGAGACGGTGCCATGTCCAAGCGCATGCACGTGGGACGAGCCGCCGAGGCTGGCCTCAACAGTGCTTTGCTGGCCCGAAACGGCTTCTCGGGACCCAGAGACCTGTTCTCAGCGCCGTGGGGCAGTTTTCTCCGGCTGTACGGCGATCCAGGCGTCACTGACGAAACCAAGCTCCACGACACCCTCGGACTCGAATGGCAGATTGAGCGGGCCTCCATCAAACCCTACGCCACCTGCCGCAGCACGCACGCAGCGATCGACGCCGTCTTGGAGGCGCGAGCAGGAGGCATCAGCGCAGAGGACATCACCAGCATTACTGTGCACACCAGCGCCCTGATCGCTGACATGTGCGGTAACGCCGACACCGGCTCGCTGGTGTCGACGCAGCTAAGCATGCAGTTTGCGCTGGCTGCCGCCATACTTCATGGAGAAGTTGGCCTCGAACAGATCGCAGAAGCCGGCAGGACCGACAGACGGATTCTGGATCTCATGGACCGAATCCAGCTTGCCGTCGATCCTCTGCAGACAGGCGGATCGGCCGAGCCTCGTCTCGAAATCCAGGTGGCCGATGTGACTACAGAAATCCAGGCAGTGCGTGCGAAGGGTGCGCCAACAAACAGGCTTAGCGATGACGAAACGATTAGCAAGTTCGTGCGTTTGGCTCGAACTCGGCTGTCAGGGGAAAGCGTCGATGAACTGATTCGCATCGTCATGGACCTCGAAGCGTCAAAGGACGTTGCACAACTGCCGGGGCTGCTCAAAGCCGAAAACCATCCGGTCCTCCTTAGCTGAGCTTCCTAGGAGTCCAAACCAACACGGTCGCCTGGAGAACCTACGTACTCCGAGCAAGATGTAGGTAACCCATCGTGACGCCCCCAACCGTCACGCCGCCGTCGTACCTGACACCCAACTAAAGGGCAGGCACCTGCCCCGCAGAAGCGACGGAAGGGTGACTATGGAATTCCTGGCTGACTTGGGGGAGTTCGTTGGTGCGATCGTGGGGATGGTGACGCTCGTCTATGTCATGAGAGCCACCAGGCTTTCGGGCCAAGCCGTGCGGGATGCGCAGCGCATGCTTGAACTGGAGGGGGAGCGGGATGAACGAACGATCGCCATGCAGGAGCGGCGGCAAGCCACGCAGGTGGCCTTCTGGCCGGTGAGGGGAGAAGTCGATGGCGGATTCCAATGGGGGATCGAACTGGTGAACTCGAGCGATGCCCCTGTGTTCGGGATGGAGCTCAGCAGGTCGGAAGGCAAAGCCGGGAAGGGAACCGCAATCCCTGAGATCCAAGCATCGGCCAAGATTCTTCCGCCCGGCCGCTACTTCTTCAGCGAGCGGAAGCGGTGGCCCATCCACGTGGAACCGGGCAAAGTCCTGGAGCCCATCCCCGGTAACACGGACTACATGCCGTCGGTGACTTTCACGGATTGCGACGGCCGTGGATGGCACCGTGGAACGGACGGGCATCTGCAGCGGAAAACCGAGGATGACTTGGTATGAACGAGAAAACCACACCTGCTGGATTAATCCGTCCCAGTACTAGCCATACCGCCAGATGTCTGTAAACTTGACGGTGTTGTTGTGTTTGGCATTTGGTAGTTCAGGCAGTCCCCGCAGTCCACTTTGGTCTGCGACCTTCTGAAGTAACGGTGGAGAACACCCCACACCGGAGACCCGAAAGTCGGGAACAATCTCCACCTTCAGTTAGGACTGAAATTATGGCTACAGGTACCGTCAAGTGGTTTAACGCTGAAAAGGGCTTCGGCTTCATCTCCCCGGAAGATGGCAGCCAGGACGTTTTCGCTCACTACTCCGCAATCAACTCTTCGGGCTACCGCTCCCTCGAAGAGAACCAGAAGGTCTCCTTCGACGTCGAGCAGGGCCCCAAGGGTCCCCAGGCAGTAAACATCCAGGCTATCTAGTCTTCGGATAACTCAAGAGCAGGGCCGGTCAGGTGAACTGACCGGCCCTGCTTTTTTATTGTCGTGGGATGGATGGGATGTGAGTGTGGCTGTCATAGCTTCACGTGCGGTTGATCCTGGTACCGAGGTTGACATGGTCGCCGCTGCCCGCTTGCGGCACTCGCCATAATGCCAATCCAGCATCCATCGATTGAGACAAGTTTTGTCACTGATCGCCGTTAGACTGTGCCCATGGTGGCACACGGACGAGTCGTTGGCGGAGATTACAAGGGTGCGACAGTGTCGACTCCAATGGGCAGCACCCTGGTGGTGCAGGCCGGGCTGAAATTTCGGAAATTGACCCCTGAGAACGTCGCCGAGTGGGACGAAGTTGTCAGCGAAGGGAAGGGCAACCCGGTAGGGGCTGTAAGCAAGGCAGTCGCCGGAGCAGTTCTTCCTGGTCACATTGGAAAGGCGGCTTCTGCCGCTCTCGGTGCGACGTTTGATGCCATGGGATCGTCGCATGTTGTTCGTGTCGATTGGGCCGACGGCAAGCGATCCCTCATCAAATTGCCGGACGGAATGTTCAAGCACTTCGAACTCGTGCTGGCGAAACAACGTGTGCTTAGCGTTGAACCCTCCTCAGGTCAGGTCACCGCAGCTCCAGTGGAGAAACCCACAGTGACGGAGCAGGCTTTTTCGCTAGTTTCGGGAATCATTAAGGAGCGGCTGCCCGCGCCGACCAAGACTTCGTCGGCGGAGCAAGGGCCCGAAACTTCCGTGGACATAGCGGAGCAGATCTCAAAGATCGCCTCACTGCGTCAGGCAGGCATTCTCACGGACGAGGAATTCGGAGCCAAGAAGGCCGAGTTGCTGGCCCGTATGTGATTTGGAAGAGCCATCAGGGCGCGCCCGCGGCCCTCGTTTCTGGACCTTGGTCATGCACAAGTCGCTGAGAGTTGACCGACAGTTCTGTTGCTATCCTGTGGAGCGAGCGTCGGGCTCGGACCGGCGCGTCATATATCGGTGATCCTTGGTGCTTGCACCAGGGATCACTTGTTTTTACCTTGCTCGTGAAGTCCCAACCAAAGGTCTCAGGGTTCCGCTAAGCCAGGGGTTCTTACTCGGCCAGTTCTCGCTGAGTCGCCGCACCAGACCTGCGTTGGGCGGCGCTTTCGAGGAGGTGGGCAGCGTTGGCCGGGGTACGCAGAAGATAGGCAGTTTCCTGCCTCGTATTCTGCAAGCGAGATCAGGACACCGCTGCCCTTGTTCGAAACGATCCCCACTGCCGTGCGGTCCGCGATCACCTGCTCTGTGAGTGAAAGCAAATCTGCCTTGGCCACTGAAGCTGTGACAGCCATGCTGGCTCCCGTCCAGATTGATGTACGAATGATCGTACCGGCGTAGGGCCGGTCGCTGGCCGGCGCCCTGCTTCCTGTCTTACCTATCGTATATATCTACTAGTGAAGTTCAAAGCAGTCGAATACATATCCACATAGCGAATTACACCCATGTAATTCGCTTCCCGAAGCCCATAGCGTGGAGACCAAGACGCCACCACGCAAGGGGTACCGATGATCCGCGAGAACCTTCACAGCAGCCAACCAGAGTCGAAGCCTCACCACCTAGTCCATTATGTGGACCCCCTAGATTGCCCTGAATCACTACTCAAATTTCTCCGGATAAGCCTGTGCAAGTGTCTAACGGCACCTAGACCGCGATTCCTGACTTAGCTTGCGAAAGGGTCCGCATGTTGGTCTTAAACGGAAATAGAGGGTTGGATCGGGTGTTCGATTCAGAAGTGCAGCGCATTCTTGACTACATCGGGCGTGGCATAGGCGTGCGCGTCGTTGGCGCTTTGGGCTGTGGGAAGACCACTGTGCTGCGCAGTGTGGTTGCCAAGCTGGAAAAAGCTGGAGCGATCGTCCACCAGATTCGAGGACTTAGCACCCACAGCAACATCCCTTACGCAGCAATTAGGGGACTTGGGCTCGAGACGCGGCCGGGTCGCGGAGGCGTGTTGGAGATAACCGACGTGCTGGCAGCAAAGCTTGCGACGCCTGGCAAGCACGTCCTCGTGGCTGATGACATCCATTTTCTGGATAGAGAGTCCTTGGCAGTTCTGGAGGCAGTGAGAAGTAGGGGCCTTTGGCCGCTATTGGCAGCAGCACCTGAGCTAGTCAACTTTACGGCCGAGCAATTGGCAGTTCTCAACAAGGGTCGCGAGGCGATCCTCCCTCTGGATCCGTTGCATTACGAGCAAGTCCACAGGCTGATTGCACAGGTGCTGGAAGGACCAGCAGACGCCGACACAACGGCACGCATTCTGACGAAGTCGGCAGGTAATCCACGCCTCGTGGTGAGGATTGCTGAAACTGCCGCCTTGAGCAAACTGTTTGATCTGCGAGACGGGCTCTGGCACATGGCCGAGGGCAGCGTCTGGAATGAGCATCTTCGTGGGACGGTCGAGTCGCTCTTGGTCGGGCTGTCGCAAGAAGAGATTACCGGTCTCAACGCGATGGCCATCCTCGGAACCGGGCACGTGGAAATTCTTCAGAAGATCGTGGAGCCAGACGTTCTGGACAGCCTTGAGCGTCGAGGTTTGTTGGCGGTCATGACTGATCATCACCAGGGATCCGTCGCAGCCATTACGCCGCCAGTTCTGGCTGACTTCTTTCGTGGCCAGAAACAGCTCCGTGAGAGGCATGTCTTGCGTCGCAGGATCGCTCAGATTCTTGACGCAACGCCGAAGACCGGCGGCAACGGTGAACCGACCGATGACCTCACTCGCGTTCTGTCTGCCCTTCGCCTCGAGAAAGGAAAGGACGACGCCGTAAACGCCAGACACTTCCAAGATCACAGTTCCCGCCGGGAACTGACGCGCTTTGAACGGTGGGAAGCCAATAAGTCGGCCGCAAACGCGGCATCACTTCTTCGGATCTACTGGGGTGCGCCGCTTGACCTTGGCCGTGTCCAACGCATTGTCACTGAAACCTCTGTTGCTGATGCTGATCCCAAAGACCTACTCTTCCTGACCATAAATAAGGCACTGCTTTCGATCTACCTCGGAAAGGGTCTGGCGGCCGCCGTCGAAATTCTGGACAAGTTGTCATGGGCTGTACCTGAACTCAAGGACGAAACCGATGCGGCCGCGCTATTTCTGACGGCGTCGCATGGACGGGTACCTCCGTCTCCGGCATCTAATGAATTGTGTCCAGAGCCGGCCAGAACAGCTTTCGAGACCCTGACGCAAGCCTTGCTGGAGCTCTACCGCTGCCGCCCAGAGTCGGCTCTCCAGATCACCGAGGGTGCGGAGGAGGATGAGCTCTTCCCGCATCTCCGCCCGTTCGTTCGCGGATTCGCGTTGTTTGCTGCCGGACGCATTAACGAGTCACTAGTGTTCTCGCTCGACTGGAGGGATGAGGCGCGACGAAATGTCGACCAATTTGGAGTTGTAGCAAGCAGCTACGTGGCCGTTCACGGGCTGCTCTATAGCGGGCACTTTGACGAGGCCGAATATCTGATGAGCAGTGTTTTTGCGATGGGTAGGCCGGGGTTCGTGGTCGACAAACTTTACGACGCCATGCTGCGCCTTTCTGGATTGCGGCACGTGGCCACGTCGCCCGCTTCGGCTTTGTCGATTGCGTCTCAGGCCAAGACCGAGGTCCCGGACATTGGTCCTCTTCCTGGTGTGGGCAAGGGGGCCTACGTGCTTATTGCAAGCAGCAACTCAAACCCCATGGGATTTGACCGAAGAGCGGCCAAACTCATCAAACGACAACTGAGAAGCGGCTATGTGCTCGAGGCTGCTCTAACGGCACTCTTGTGCACGTGCTTGAGCCCGGGACGTCCAACCCTTGATTTGCTGAAGAGAATAATTGGTGAGAACGGCTTAGCAGTCCACGACCAGCTGATTGCCGTGGCAACTGCCGTAGTTGAAGGCGATCACAAGCTATTGGAGCTTTTGGTTGAGCACTACCAACCCGATGTTGATGTCTATCAAGTCGGGATGCTCCTCCAAGCGGCCATGAAGCGCCGGGTGCTCGAAGGCGATGCTGTTGGAGCTGAAGCAGCGGCGGTCGCCTGTTCGTCCTTTGCACGCCGTTTCCCGACGGCTTATGAACCTCTATCATTTAGCACGTTCAAGACAAGCCCGCTCACGGAGCGTGAGCACGAGATAGCTGCGCTGGCAGGCTACAGCACGAACATGGAAATCAGCGAGAAACTGGGCATCAGTGCTCGAACTGTTGAAAACCACATCTCAAACGCACTACGGAAAACCGGGGCAACATCACGCAATAGTCTCTTTATCCTCGTAAGGAATTCAATGCCGGCCAACTGAATGTGCATATGCTGAGGGCATCTGACGCTTACTGGAACTGATGCCAGCGTCGTGACCACGATGCACAAAGGACTGAGAGTGAACACCCCACCGGCTTTGGCCCGCCGACTCGGTACGTTCGATGCTTCCTTTATCGGCCTTGGCTCCATGATCGGAGCCGGCGTTTTCGCGGCCTTCACGCCCGCGGCGGCGGCTGCAGGCTCGGGATTGCTAGTGGGGCTCGGTGTGGCTGCGTTCGTTGGGTTCTGCAATGCCACGTCCTCGGCGCAGCTTGCTGCTGCCTATCCAACTTCCGGCGGCACCTATGTCTACGGCCGCGAACGTTTGGGCCCCTGGGCCGGGTTCCTGGCTGGTTGGGGATTCGTCATTGGCAAGACGGCCAGTGCCGCAGCCATGGCAATGACGTTCGCCGCCTACGCCGCACCGCCCGGTTGGGAGCGCCCGGTGGCGATTGCCGCCGTCCTCGCTCTGACCGCGGTGAATTATCACGGTGTGACGCGAACAGCGGGATTGACGCGTCTCCTGGTTATTGCCGTGCTGCTCGCCCTGACGCTTACGGTTACAGCAGTTTGGAGCGGCTCGGGACCCGAACTGGGCGACGTGGTGGGGGATGGCTTGTTGGCCCACGGCTGGTACGGGATCCTGCAATCTGCCGGGCTACTATTCTTTGCCTTTGCGGGGTACGCGCGGATCGCCACAATGGGCGAGGAAGTCAAAGACCCCCGGCGGACCATCCCGCGCGCGATCACCATTGCTTTGGGTGTCGCGATCGTCATCTATGCGATCATCGCGGTGACTCTGCTCTCGGCACTTGGCCCCGATGGCGTGGCGGGAAATCCGACGCCGTTGGCTGCCGCTGTCGGCGATGGCTGGGCTGCAGCTGTGGTTCGGGCAGGCGCCGCTGTGGCGTCACTTGGCGCGCTGCTGGCCCTGGTTGCCGGGTTGGGGCGGACAAGCTTGGCGATGTCCCGCGAACACGACCTGCCGCATGCGCTCGCGGCAGTTCATCCCCGGTACAAGGTCCCGCACCGGGCCGAGGTCGCCATTGCTTTAGTGATCTGCATGGTTGTTGCTGTGGCGGATCTTCGCGGGGCAATCGGATTCTCGTCGTTTGGGGTGCTGCTGTACTACTTGGTGGCCAACGTGGCGGCGTTTACGCAGTCCGCCGAGGACCGGCGCTTTCCGAAAACGCTTCAGGTGGCCGGGGCAGCTGCGTGTGTGGTGTTGGTGGTGACGCTGCCACCGTTGTCGATCGGACTGGGCGTTCTGATGTTCGCCTTGGGGATCATTTATCGGTTAGTGCTCTTGCGGTTGAACAGGCACGGTTCCGCCTTGGGGTAGCCGACGGAACCGTGCCCTATGCCTCCTACGCCTGGAACGAGTGGGGGTTCCCGCCGGACACCGGGTCTCCCGTTCCGGAGGCACAATCTCAGGCTATGGGCCGTGTACGCCTGACCCGGTCACGTCCCGTCGAACTAGGTGGTGAAATGCTTGTGAACGGGCTGTTCTTGCTGGTTTTCGAGCAAAAATAGGTGGTCCGAGATGTGGACTAGGTGCTGACGCCCCGACTGGACCTTCGCGTTCGCCGTTCCACTGCGAAAATACCCCGGCCTACGTAGGCCCGCTGCCCGACCGCGAAAACTGCGATCGTCGTCACCGCTAGCACCAGGCTGGCTACGACCACCTGGGCCAAAGAGATGTTTCCGAACGCATTCCTGAAGAGCAACGTGCTGGGCGCGGTGGGCGGGAAGAAGGTCAGAACTTGCACGATTTGGGAGTTGGGCTGCTCCGAAATGAGGCCGAGCGCATATCCGGGAGCAAACATGAGGACGGCGAACAACGCAGCAAATCCCGAGCCTTCCCGTACGTTTCTGAGCCGAGCGCCTATCGCAGCGTGGACGGAGACCATGAATCCAATCCCTAGGAGCAGGACAACAAACCCCGTGAGGAGCTTCGCACCATCTAGGACCCAGCTATGAAGTGCAAGGGATGGTAGGCCGAGATTCGCACCGAAGGCGAAATAGAACAATGCCATTGGCAGCAACATGCACACCAGTTGGGTGAGCCCCAAAATGGCTGTCGTGAGGATTTTGGTGGTGAAAACAGTGGTTGGTGAAGCATCGAGGAACAAAATCTCGCGAATCTTTTGCTCCCTTTCCTCGGCGAAGCTGCCCATGGTCTGATTCCCCAGGAACATTGTAACTACGAAATACAACAGTAAATAAATCAGTGGCGGAGCTACGGACTGCAGCCCCGGATCCACTACGCCATTCCTGTATCCCACACGACTGATGTCGATGGTTCCCGTTAGGGGCTTGATCAGACCGGGCCGGGAATCGGACTTCGCGAGGGATATCTGCAGAAGCTGTCGAGCAACCGCCGAAGACTTCTGGTCACCGACCAAGCCAGTACTGTTCTCGTATATGTTGATCCGGCCGGTCGTGACGTCGGAGGGAAAAACTAATAATGAATTCTTCGTTCCATTCACTACATCTTTGATTGCACTATCGGTGTCGTAAACCTGGGTTCCTCCGGACTCTTCTGCGAGCCTGTCGTCTATGACACCGTTCGGGTCAACGTAGAAGAATTTTAATCCAGTCACCGAATTGCCCTGTGACGCCGTTGTCGCCGCCGAAGCCCCGAGCTGTGACAGGATGGCCAAGACTATGACTACCAGCGGCACAAGCATCGAAGCAGCCCAATAGCCCTTGCTTTTGAAATGACGCTTCAGCTCAAACCTCAGAAGAGTTCCATTGAGCGTGCTCATGCAACCAGCGAGCCCGTCGCAGCTGAGTCCCCGTAGATACTCATGAAAATCTCCTCAAAGTTTGCCAATCGCGAGTTGAAGTCCGTAACTTCGACTCCAGCAGCCAGTAGTCCCGCCAATAACCTGTTTGCGTCGTGCAAACCGTGTTCCTGTTCCATCACAGCTTTCCCTGGCTCTCGGACGTTCAAATTCCAGCGTTCTATATCTTTGGGAAGCTGACCTGTGTAGGTCACTTCGGTTGTTCGTCTGCCAAGGTGCTCCTTTGCAGAGTGATTCTGTCCGAAGAAATGAAGCCGTCCCTTTCGCAAGAACAGAACCTTTTTCGTCAGTTCTTCCACTTCGTGCATTTGATTCGTTACGAGAAGAAGCGTGGCTCCTCGTTGGAGATGGCGCTGTAAGTGGTCTCTGAAGAGGCCTTGATTCACCGGATCGAAGCCACGGGTCGGCTCATCCAGAACAAGTAGGTCTGGATCGGCAATGAACGTGAGGCCAAGATGAACCTTCTGTTGCTGTCCGTTGGACAATGTCTGGATTCTCGACCGGGCCTGTCGCATCAGCCCAACCTCTTCGAGGTACTCGTAGGACCGCGTGCTTGCATCCTTGTGGTTCAAGCCCCGGAGTCTTCCAAAAAGCCGGAGAACGTCGAGAGGGGAATCTCGCTGAAAATTGCCCCGCTCTTCCGGCAAGTAGCCAACTCTTACATGATGCGCCGAGGAGTATGGTTTTCCTGAAATGCTCGCGAGACCGCCGCTGGGAGCCAGCAGGCCGAGGAGGCAGCGAACCAATGTTGTCTTGCCCGATCCGTTTGGGCCGACTACGGACAGCGACTCGCCAGCTGGCAGGGCAAAGTTGATGTCGCTGAGTGCCTCATGAGTTCCGAAGCGTTTGGACAAGTTTTGTGCATTAATGACGTTCATATCATCCTCAATGGGGCCACCCGCAAGATAGGGAGGCCGCACCCGTACCACAGGGGTCCAGATGCGGCCTCTGGGACGAGCTCAGTTACCTTCGTTGCTTCTTGTAGACGATCCACGTGGCGATCATTGCAGCGGAAGCTGCCAAAGCCAGCGCCGCCATTGGGGGATTGCTAAAGAAAGCGATAACAGCTGCCAATAAGAAGAGGGCAGCCGCAGTCAAGGTAAGTAACTTCATTCTCTGCCTAGCCGCAGCCGAACATCATCGACAATGTGGAAACCGAGTAGCCGATTCCAGCGATGACGAGAGTTGCACCGCCGGTGAAAGCTGCGGCGATGAGTGACCCCGTCGACATAAATTGCCCGACGAAACCTGCCAAGCAGCCTATCTGCTGCCAATTCATGAGTGCTCCTTAGACGTTGATTTAATTTCGGATCAGCGGACTCTCCCATGGGAAAAGATCAAGAATCACGCTGAGCTCATCCTTCAGATGTGGAATCACATCTAGGTGCTGAAAATGCAGCTCACGACCGAAAATTCAACGAAATGAGTGCTTAATCTGGGTAAAGTAGGTGGTGCCATAAGGAGCCTAGGTGCTGAGCAGCTGTTGACGCGTGATCCGCGATGCCGAGAACTCGTTGGATCAAGACGGATTAGTGGTATCCCAACTCTGCTGGCCGCTGCCGTCCAAGGAGGATGCACGGCGGCTGTACCGAAATGGGGTAACGATCGGTGTTTTGCCATACTTTCAAGTGATGCACCGGGTCCGCATCAGCCCCTTCGGGCGGCTACTTGGTTCTGCACGCGGTCCATGTAAATCACAAGGCTCGCCACCGTCAGAAGAAGGGCTGAGACTTCCGCCGCTGTGGAGGAGATGTCTTGGAACTCCACCACGATGTCCGGACCGAGGGTCATGGCGTTGGTGAATGCCGCGAGAGCGAAGATGGCCGCTTTGAGCAGCGGATACCTCACCGCATTCGTGACCACTACTGCCAGGGGGATAAGGACACCCAAAGTTCCCAGCGACACAACGGCCATGGTCTTGAGGGTCTGCGGATCCAGAACCTTGAGTCCCTCCGGTGGGGGAGCGAGCCACAACAAGTTTGCGGAGATCGCGGAGGAGACTGCGACGATGCAGCCAAGAAGACGGAGTGCCCATGGGAAGATGCGTGTCATCATGCACGTACTCTGGACCCGAAAAATCGGTCTAGGTGCTTGGAATCGGCCTCCCTAGATCCACTCGGCCGAAATTAGGTGGTGATCCGGGAAAATTAGGTGGCGCGCGGGATCGTCTAGGGGTGCCCTGGTGGACAGTTTTCCGCTGCTGGGACGCCAGCCTCCGCTGACGCCCCAGCCCACGTGTGTTAGCCCTTCTCGCAGGCAATCCCGTCGCCGTCGCTGTCCAGATCGTAGATGTCGGTGCCGATGACAGTTACCGGCCCACGAACGTAGGCGGGGCCATTGCCTTTGCCGCCTGCGCAGTCGACGTCGGAAGCAATGGGAACGCAGCCGGAGTAGTTCGGATCGCAGTTACTCTGTGCTGGCGGGGCTGCCTTGGGAGCCGCAGCCTGAGCGGCCTTCCGGTCGGCTTCCGCCTTCGCGGCAGCCGCTGCTTGGGCCGCGGCCTGGTCTGCCGCGGCTTTGTCCGCTGCGGCCTTGTCGGCAACTGCTTTATCCGCGGCTGCCTTATCAGCCGCCGCCTTTGCTGCGGCTTCAGCGGCACGCTCGTCTGACAGTTTCTTGGCGGTTGCTGAGTCCAACCACGTCAATTTTCCGGAACTATCCAAGGCGCAAATGTAGGTGTCGCCGGCACCAACCTGAGTGGCCTTCTCCGTAGTACAAGCCGTTCCTGCAATTTTGGACGGCGTGGGCGTAGGCGATGGCGTCGACGAAGGCGAAGCCTTTGTGCTGCTCACTGAGCTGGCGGTCGACGTGCCGCCGCATGCTGTGGCGAACGCCAACAACGACCCAATGGCCACCAACCCGAATGCTTTCGAGCCCCGAACCCACGAAGACTTGCGCCTCAGATGCTGGTTTTTGGACGTGCGAATAGATCGCGTTTTCAAAATAGTGCCCCCTTTAGAATGCGCCGATGCGATGGCGCGTGATGCGACCATAACACCCGGCGAATCAGGAAAGGGAGGAGAAGTTTCCTATGACTTTGCGCGCCACCATGATGACGTTTCCCTTGGACCGACTTGAGGTGCAGATCCGTGCGTCAACTTCCTGTCATTGGCGTCATGGCATCCTGTGGTCATGACTTCAAACGGGAGACAACGTTCGGAGATCCTTCAATTTGTTGCCTCAGAGTTGTTGACCCTCGCACCTGGCCGTCGATTTGTTGCGATCGATGGCGTCGATGGTAGTGGCAAATCCACCTTCGCGTCAGAATTGGCGGAAGCACTGACGAGCCGACCCGTGATTGCCATTAGCGCTGACAACTTCCTGAATCTCCGCGAAGTGCGTTACCGCTTGGGGCGGACCTCTCCGGAGGGTTTCTGGCTCGACACTTACGACTACGACACCTTGCGGGAATTCGTCTTGGAACCGTTGGCGCCGGATGGTACTGGAGAATACCGTGCGGCGGCGACCGATCATGTCAACAATCTGAGGCTTGAACCCGTGGCCGTGCAAGCACCTGCCGATTCACTTGTCATTGTCGAAGGGATGTTTCTCCATCGCGATGAATTGGCCGGGAGGTGGGATTACTCGGTTTTCCTGGACGTGCCTTTTGCTGAAACCGCACGGAGGATGCACCTGAGGGACGGCAGCAACCCCGACCCCGAACACCCAAGCATGAGGCGCTACGTGGGAGGCCAGAGACTGTATTTCCAGGAAGCAGAACCATGGTCCCGGGCTACGAGAGTTATCGACAATGCTGATCCACATCGGCCAACGCTGCTATCCCCGCGGGAAGCCAGGAATCGGCCTAGATAACTTACGCCCGCACATGCTTTCGTCGCGGCGCGGAGTCACCTGCAGCCCGCTCGCCAGCAGCGGCCCCAGCCCGCTCCTCTGCCGCAACCGCAGCGCCGGTGCCCAAGCCGCGGACCGTCCAGCCGGCCGCCCGCCAGGCCTCAGCGTCAAGCACGTTGCGTGCGTCCAGCACCATCCGGCGTCGTACGAGTGCCCCAACCTCAACCGGCGAAAGCTGCATGTATTCGTTCCACTCCGTCAGCAGCAGGACCAGCTCGGCGCCTTCGAGGGCGCGCTTGGTGGAGGCCTCGAAGCGGATCTGCGGGTAGCGGATCCAAGCGTTGTTGATGGCCTTCGGGTCCGTGACGGTGACGTGGGCACCCGCGGAGGCCAGCTGCGCAGCGACGTCCAGGGCGGGCGAGTCGCGGATGTCGTCGGTGTCGGGCTTGAACGCTGCGCCGAGGATGGTGACCGTGCGACCGGAGAGGAACCCACGGCACATTTCGCGGGCCACGTCCACGGCACGGGAACGCTGGTTCAGGTTCACCGTGTCCACCAGGGCCATCCACTCATCAACGGACGGCACGTCGAGTTCGCGGGACTGCGCACGGAACGAACGGATGTCCTTGGGCAGGCAGCCGCCGCCGAATCCGAGGCCGGCGTGCAGGTATCGGTTGCCGATGCGCGGGTCCAGGCCCATGGCTTCGCTGAGTTCGCTGACGTCGGCGCCCGACGCATCGCAGAGCTCGGCCATCGCGTTGATAAAGCTGACCTTCGTGGCCAGGAACGCGTTCGACGCCGACTTGATCAGTTCCGCCGTCGCGAAGTTGCAGACCAGCCGCGGGATGCCGGCGGTGATCAGCGGCTCGTACACGGCATCCAGCACGGCGGTCACAGGCGCACCGGCAGCGGCACCCTTGCCGCCCGGAACGCCGTATACCAAGCGGTCGGGCACCAGTGAATCCTTCACAGCCGTGCCCTGCCGCAGGAACTCGGGGTTCCAGCCGAGGAGTACATCGGACCGCCTGGCCAACACGGCGCGGACGGTTTCCACAGTGCCTACCGGCACGGTGGATTTACCGACGACGGCGGCACCCTTGGCCAGGTGCGGCAGGAGGCTCCGGGTGGCGCTCATCAGGTAGGAGAGGTCCGCGGTGTCCGAGGTCTTGGACTGCGGGGTGCCCACGCAGAGGAAGTGAACTTGGGCATCCGCAGCGGCAGAGAAGTCCGTGGTGAACGCGAGGCGGCCGGTGGTGCGTCCGTCGCTGAGGAGCTCGTCCAAACCGGGTTCGTGGAAGGGAGCGAGCGCCTTGTTCAGCTGCTCAACCTTGTGCGAATCAACATCGATGCCCACCACGTTGTGGCCCATCGAAGCGAGGGTCGCGGCGTGCACTGCGCCGAGGTAACCGCAGCCGATCACGGAGATCTTCATGAGAAAGGTCCTTTGCTTGGAGTCAGTTCGGAATCAGGGCCGGACGGTACACCGGCGATCACTTCGTTGTAGTGCCGCACCAGGTCGGCGCAGAGCACAGGCCACGTCCGGCCCTGGACCGAAGCGGTAGCTGCCGTGGCGAACGCGCGGCGCTTGGCGTCGTCGCCCATCAGGTCCTGCACGTAACCGCGCAGCTGGGCAAGGTTGCCCGGCTCGTAAAGCCAGCCGGTGCGGGAGTTTTCCACGAGGTCCAAGGGCCCGCCGCGGCCGGTCGCGACCACAGGAACGCCCGATGCCATGGCTTCCTGGATGGTCTGGCAGAAGGTCTCGAACTCGCCGGGATGGACGAAAAGATCAAAGGAGGCAACGGCTTCGGCCAAGGATTCGCCGCCAAGAAATCCTGTGAACACAGCGTCCGGCAACTGCGCTTCCAGGGCGGCTCGCTGCGGTCCGTCACCCACGATCACGAGCTTCGTGTTCGGCAGGCCGTTCAGTACGACGAGGTCCTCAACCTGCTTCTCCACCGCGAGTCGCCCGACGTAGCCGACGATCCGTTGGCCGTCCGGCGCTACTGAGCTGCGCCACGCCGTCGAACGTTTTGCAGGGTTGAAACGTGCGGTATCCACACCGCGGCGCCACATATCCACGCGGAGAATTCCGCGCCCGCGCAACTGGTTGAGCGCGAAGGTCGATGGCACGAGGGTGCGAGTGGCCAAGAGGTGGATGTTGTCCACGCGGTTCCAGGCCCAGTTCTCCAGGAACGGCACGCCGTATCGGGCGGCGTAGCTGGGAACCTCGGTCTGATAGATGGCGACCGTCGGGATGCCGAGCTGGTCGGCGGCCTGCACGGCGCGCCAGCCGAGCACGAAAGGGGAGGCGAGATGAACGACGTCGGGGGAGAAATCGGCAAGGATTCGCTTGACCCGATTCACACCACCCAACGCAACCCGCACGTTCGTATAACCGGCCAGCGGCACAGACGGAAGCCGGTGCACATACGCACCCTTAACGACGCTCGAAACATCAGTGTCCGACGTCGACGGCGCAATGACCATCACCTCATCCCCGCGTTCCTGCAGATGGTCCAGCACCCGAAGTATCGAGTGGGTTACCCCGTTCATGAGCGGCAGGAATGATTCGGCGACGATTGCGATCCTCACGCATTCAACGGTGGTCGGGGCGGTTGGCGTTGCGGGTTCGATCGGGTGGCCTGTGGAGGAAGAGTTGGTTAACAGGAGGTTTGTGTTCTTTGTCGGAGCCCCCGCGTAGACTGCCAGCATCCGACGTGCTGGGCGTCGAAAGTTCTGGGGGTCTTGCCATGACTGCTGCTGGGGATCATTCGCGCGCGCTTGTTGCAGGTTCGGATCGCGTACGACGGCGGCGCTTGGGGGCGGTGGGGGTTGCTGCGGGCGGCCTGGGGCTGGCCATGTTGTTGGGAACCATGGCTTCGCCGGCGGTGGCGGACGACGTAACCAACGTTGTTCCTGTGGGAGCACAACCCTCTGCCGTTGCGGTGAATGCGGTGACCAACCGGGCGTACATTGCTACCGGTGATGGCGTGTCCGTCCTGGACGGGTCCACGTCCTCAGGCCTGCTCTACACCGGTGACCGGCCAGTGGACGTAGCCGTGAACTCGGTGACGAACAAGGTGTATGTCAGCGAAATTGGCGGCTCCGTGGCCGTGGTCGATGGCGCAACGCGAGCTGTCACGTCTGTGCCGGTTGGCGCTTCACCGAGTGTCGTTGCGGTGAACGAATCGAACAACAAGATCTACGTTGGCGTTCAATCCGGCCTTGCCATCATTGACGGGGCCACGAATGCCGTGAAGACCGTTGCCCTGGCCAACGGCGCACAGGACATAGTGGTGAACTCTGCTACGAGCAAGGCTTACGTGCTCTCGGGCGGGACGCTGAGGGTCCTTGATGCGAGCGGCACCGTGAAGACCACCATCAACATCGGCGCCGGCGGCATCCTTGCTGTGGCAGTGAACGAGGCGAGCAACAAGGCCTACTTCACGACGCTCGGCCGCTACGGCGCCAGCGTACGTGTCGTTGATGGGATCACGGACGAAGTTACCGGCACTATTCCCTTTGACCAATTCGTGGGGAAAGTCGCCGTTGATCCGGCTACCAACAAGATCTACGTTGCCGCGGACAGCACGTCGCTCGAGGGATACGTCAAGGTGTTCGACGGGCAGACGCTGACGGAGATCGCATCCTATGTGGCACCCACACGGATCACAGACCTCGCCGTGAACCCCGGCGCTGATAAGGCCTACGCCCTCATGGGTGGCAGGGGAGTGACCGTTGTGGATGGTCCTTCCGGCAAGGTCTCTGGAGTGTTCACCGGGCAGGATCCCGTTGACGCTGCTGTGAACTCCTCCACGGGGATGGTCTATGTGGCAAACAACGGGAGTGCTTCGGTGTCCGTTATCGCTGGCTCTGCCGCCGCCCCCGTCAAGAACGACTTCAATGGCGACTCCTTCTCAGATGTCCTGGCACGCGATACGTCCGGTGTTCTTTGGCTATACCCGGGCAACGGCTCGGGTGGCTGGCTGCCGAGGGTCCAGGTGGGGGTCGGTTGGAATGTGATGACTGCGCTGGTCTCGCCCGGTGACTTCAACAGCGACTCCTTTCCCGATGTCCTGGCTCGTGACACCTTCGGTGTTCTGTGGTTGTACCCCGGCAATGGTTCTGGTGGATGGTGGCCGCGGGTGGCGGTTGGCCAGGGATGGAATTCCATGACCGCGATCGTGGGAAGCGGACCGTTCTTCGCTGACGGCCATGTGGACGTCATGGCCCGGGACTCCAGCGGCACTCTGTGGCGGTACCGCGGGAACGGCCAGTTCGGTTGGTTGCCGCGGCAGTGGGTTGGCTCGGGCTGGAACGGGATGTCCGAAATCACCGGAGTGGCAGACTTCAACGGAGACGGCGTCTCCGACATGGCGGCCCGCGATTCCTCGGGAGCCCTGTGGTTGTACCCGCCGAACGGCATTGGGGGATGGCTGTCCCGTCAGAGCATCGGGCAGGGTTGGAACAGCATGAACTCGCTTGTTGGACCCGGCGATTTCGACGGCGACGGCCGCGCGGACATCCTGGCGCGGAATGCGGCCGGGGAGCTGTGGCTGTACTCCGGAGCCGGCGGCTCCGTGTGGCCGTCCGCCTCGCGCGTGGGCACGGGATGGAATGGGATGACGGCGATTCTCTAGGGCCATCGCCGTGTTCGTAGCGAGATCAGTCGTCTGTTGGGAACCCTCCGGCGGCTAGTATCTGTCGCAGATGATGCTGGACATCTTTATCTCGGTGTGCGTCGCAGGCGATCGCTTCCTCTAGCCAGCCATCACCCTTTCGCGCCACTACCATTGGTGCGAATCGTTCGAGCTCACCTACATGAGCTGGAACGATTCCACGGGCATGGAGGTCATCTAGGAGCTCCTTTGCTTTCACTGGCTCTGCCCTAAATGCGCGTACTCCATATTCCTTCAGTCTCCGCCACTCACTCTCGACACCCATGGCCGCGGCAACGTCTTTTTTCGACTGGCTCGTATACGTGGCATCCGGTTCGGTTCCCAGGACTCCGGTGACCATATCGAGAACCTGCCGGTGGGTTCGCGTCATTCTGGGAACCTGGAATTCCGCCGTCGCTGCCATATAAGTGGCTTTGACAGTAGACCAAGTGCCTCCGAGAACTGTGTATAGCCTTTCGATGCTTCCCTCTGAATTCAGTATGTCGAGGTCGGGGGCGGCCACAACAGGCACCCCAGAAGCTACGAGCACCTCCGCCAGCGCCGGTATATTTCCCTTTCCTGCGGAAGGTACGAAAAGGACGTCATGCGGGCGAAGCGGCAGCACTTCTTCAGAGCCGAGCGCCTCTAGAGCTGCGGCAAAAAACTGGCAATCACGCTCGTTCTCCGCAATCACAACTAGTTTGTGGAAAAGGCCGTCCAGCAGGCTTGAGTGACGGATTGACGCGGTACCCCATGCCTGTCGGAGCTTTGCTGAGTCCAGGTGCTTCGATTGTGACGCATCGCCGTCGCGGCTCAGACGGACGACGGAGACGGAAACCTCAGCTGCATCCAGCAGGCCGGTAAGGAAATGCCGGTCGTGTGTTGCCACGATCATCTGGACCTTGCGAGAGTGCGCTAGCCTCGCCAGGATGGCACCCAGCTTTCTTGCCTGCGGCGGATGTAGGAATGCCTCCGGCTCGTCTACGAGGACCAGAGGAAATGTTGAGGTGATGACCGGCATGAGTAGGGATAGAGCTGACTGCATGCCGTCGCCTTGTGTTTCGAGGGTGGGCAGCCGCAGAAGTTCGTTGAGGTAGCTCCCTTCCGCTACTCTGTCTATCGGCGGCGCGGGTGAGTCGGGCTTCCCGACTCGAAAGAACAAGCTCCCACTTACTGGATCGAGAGTTAGGTCGCAGTCGAAGATGTCCTTCGCTGCGGCCTGAAATTCGAACTTTAGTTGGGCATTTTGCTCAATCCAATGGAGCGGATGGGTGGGTGGGTCGTTCAAGTCGCCTCGCCTGTTGGCGGGTGAACAAAATTGAAACCTTTCGCGTGCTGTGGCGAAATGCGCCAGCAAACTGCGTAGTGGTCCAACGTTGTTATTATCGCGGCCCCGACGGTGGTATGCCAACGCCAGATCGGGCTGAAGTATCTGATCACTCGTCCGGAACCCAACGTTGTGAGTATCGCGCGCCGAATAAGGAGCCGCTAGGGCGAGCCAAGCAAGAAAATCTCCGGCTTCGCCCTCCAAAACCGTGGGTGCCGACCGAAGGACCTGCGACATACCTTGGGTTGGCGGGCGCAATAAGCTGTCATGCAGTTCACGAAGTAGCGACGACTTGCCAACGTTGTTTCCTCCTACGATGGCGGTGACTCCCGCTCGCTCCAGGGGGATTGACTGCCCGTGATATAGGTTCAAACTCGCAATGTAGAATCCGAAATTCTCAGCTTGGCCGTCTCGCAGCTCCGCCCCAACGCTCGACTTCCAGAGGTCCTGATCTGTTTGCATCAGCCGAGCATAGCGCCCCCAGTAGTGAGCCGTCCCATCCTGCGCTTCGTTCCCAGTGATCAGAAGGGGTGATCGACGCAAATGTATTGTTCAGCCAGCACAGTTCCATCGGGTCTCCTGAGGTTCGCGAACCTCACTATGTAGCGGGGCTTTCACCCTGCGCCTGCTTCAGGTCCTCCCGCAGCCCCGCGTTGTCCTTAACCAACCCACGGTTGTCTTCCACCAACCCGCGATTCGTAGCTTCCAACTCGAGCACCAGCTTCACGCCGGCCAGGTTGAGTCCCTCGTCCAGGAGCACTCCGATCCGTCGCAGTGTCACCAGGTTCCGTTCGCTGTAGCGCCGCGTGCCCCCGTCGGTCCTTTCGGGAGTGAGCAGCCCTTTGCGCTCATACAGCCGGATGTTCTGCTGACCCATGCCCACGAGTTCGGCCGCAACGGAGATGGCGTAGACCCCTAGGTCGTCCCTCGAAGCAGCCGCGCCGGGGCCGCCGCCCGGCGCCGAACCAGCCAATCGGCCGTCGTGCGCTTCCGCCGGAAAACCTGCCACGAAACCACTCCCAAAAATCTCCAAAAAATCCACTTGCAGCCCATCGTAGCTGAGTGCTATAAAAAATCTATACCAGCCAATACAGATCAGGAAGGCTGGCACCACAACAGAATCAGCATCAAGATCCAAAGGAGTGAGAACCACATGCTGATGCGCACTGACCCGTTCCGCGAATTCGACCGGCTCGCCCAACAGGTTTTTGGCACAACAGCACGGCCTGCCGGGATGCCGATGGACGCCTGGCAGGACGGCGAGGAATTCATTGTTGCTCTCGACCTGCCCGGAGTAAGCCCCGAGTCGATTGAGCTGGACGTGGAACGCAACGTCCTCACGGTCAAGGCGGAGCGGAAGTCGCCCGCCGGAGAAGATACGGAACTGATCGCCGCTGAAAGGCCCCAAGGCGTCTTCAGCAGGCAACTCATCCTCGGCGACACCCTGGACACGGACGGCGTCAACGCCAGCTACGACGCAGGCGTCCTGACCCTCCGCATCCCCGTCGCCGAAAAAGCCAAGCCGCGACGCATCGAGATCAGCTCCACTGGACAACGCCAGGAGATCAACGCCTGATAGCTCGCTTCGCGGAGGCCACGCAGCCAACGCGAAGCGTGCAAGCGGGAGAGCATCCGACCGGCCGCATCGGAGAAATGGGCGCAGGCTTCGCGCCACGCCATAGCGCTTGTTGCGCAGAGGAAGCGCGGCCCCGACGTTGCCTCCCGAAAGGATGGCCCCCGGCCCTGATACGTTCAGTCCGTCGGGGGCCATCTCCCAGCCAACCGCACGTCCACCGGGAACCGGCCTTGGGAAATGAACCTGACTACTACGCGATCCTCGGTGTAGCGCCAACTGCGTCGGCGCGCGAAATCGCCCGCGCCTACCGCGCCTTGATACGGCAGCACCACCCGGACACGCGCAAAAAGACGCACGACGGCGGTGCCTCCGAGGCGCTCGACCTCCAGCAGTTGCACGCCGTCATGCAGGCGTACGTCGTTTTGTCGGACCCAGGAAAGCGGGCGGTTTACGACAGGGGTCGCACGCGCGGTTCCGGCACGCCCGTCAGCGTTCGAATCCATCGAACGACGGCGGTGCCCGCACCTGGGCGGCAGCAGCAACCCGTCAGCTTCGGACCTACCCGCTGGTCACCACTCCGCCGTACACATCCAAGGAGACCCACATGAGCGCCTGGCGTTCCTATGACAGCCACCTGATGCCTGCGTTCTACGAGCGCTTCGAGGAGCGCTGGGGCAAGGGGACCGCGCCGTTCCTGGACCCCGAAGTGCACGAACAACCCATGCCCCGCGCCCAGTGGATCAACGTGGATACGGGTGCCGCGGTTGCGGTTGTTCCCATCTGGACGGACGATCCGGAATATCGTTCCTTCGGGGTGTTTTACCTCCCGCCAGCGGGGGACATCTGGATCCTCCGGCCGGGGCCAACCACGTTCATGGAGCCCGGCAGCGGTTCATCGCGCGACCAGGTCTCCTTGCGCAACGATGCGTTCAAGAAGGCCGTCAACCATGCCAAGGAGTTCATCTACGGGCCGCAGCCGTGAGGGGCGCCGCCGTCGAGCGCTGAGCTGACCCTAGGCCGTAGGACGAAGCGCGTCTTGGCGGATCGAAGGCAATTAAGGCGAAGTTCGCTATGACCGGCGCACCAGGCGATAGAGGGATGCTGCGGCAATGCCGCCGGCAATTGGCGCAACGACGAAAACCCAAAGCTGACCGACTGCCCAGCCATCCGCCCAGAGGGCCGTTGCAATGGAACGTGCCGGGTTCACCGACGTATTCGTTACCGGGATGCTGATGAGGTGAATAAGAGTCAGGCTGAAGCCGATGGCCAGGGCTGCGAATCCTGGCGTTGCCCGCTTCTCCGTGACACCGAGAATGATCAGAACGAAAACCGCGGTCAAAACGAATTCGATGACCAGTGCCGAACCAACTCCAAACCCACCAGGGGAGTGATCACCGAAACCGTTCGATGCGAATCCGCTGGCACGTGCGGCCGCAAAGAAGCCCTCGGGGCCACCGGTTGCAATTGCGGCCAGCACGCTTGATGCGGCAGCGGCGCCCGCAATCTGGGCAATCACATAGGCCGGGATGTCTTTTGCGGGGAAACGCCCTGCAACAGCCATGCCGATGGTTACTGCCGGATTGAAGTGCCCACCGGAAATGTGTCCGAACGCATACGCCCCTGCCACGACGGTAAGTCCGAAGGCCAGTGACACTCCGAGGAGTCCAACGCCCAGGGTGTTTGACTTGTCCGGGAAATTTGCCGCAAATAGTGCCGTGCCAACGCCACCAAAAACCAGGATGAATGTTCCGATGGCCTCGGCGCCCAGTTTGGCAGCCAAGGTTGGCGCGGGTTCCAGGTCGTGCCGATGTGGAAGTGTTGTGGTTTTTTGGCTGACCATATTGGTCCTTTCAAACTAAAGGGCTATGTATCGCTTCGAGGGCAACCACGAAGGTGGTGGCGGAGTTGCCGGAGGTAGTGGCTGCGCTACTGCTGGCGGTGTCTTACGCGGGACCAGCTGCGTCCTCTTCGTCGTCGATACGTGACACGAAGTCCGCGGCCGCACCCTGAACGAGGTCAACCTGGCTGGCGAACTTGCCGTCTGTCTTTTCGTCCACGAAATCGCCGACTTTCTCGATTCCGTCCTGGATGGCTTCTTCGTTGCCCGCGATAAGGTCCTGGGCCTTGCCCTGCAAATCTTCAAAAAGTCCCATGGGGTATCTCTTTTCTCTGCCATTGCTCGTAAAGGGGCGGAGTTGCCCCAGCAGATAAGTCCGGTGGGGACGAGATTCGTGACGCGCTCCGACAACGATTTCGGGCTTTCATCAAGCTGTGAATGTCCCGCAGCTCGGAGAGCACTGTCCTGCAACTCGGACACACAGCCAGATGGCTCTCAGCGCGGTTCCGTTCGGAGGACCCGATGGTCTCCCTGGCGAGCCTTGCGAGTAGCCGACGGGCCTTGGCACATTTGTCTGATTCGGCAGCCCGCACATGCTGCTGCAGATAGGCGACCCTTAGTCCCTCCCGTGCCCGGATGAGCAACGAGGCAACGGCGTTTGGACTCACTCCTAGCCTTGCGGCAACCTCAGCGTGACGCATGTCCTTCAGGTCGATGCACTTCAGGACTGTTTGCCAACGTGCCGGAAGAGACCGCAGCGCTTGCATCAGCATGGTGGAGTCTTCTTTCAGCGTGGATTGTTCCGCATGCGGATGAATTGGTTCCAGCGCCCGGTCGTGCTCCAGAGCCTTGGTGCGTCGGGCCAGTTGGTTTCGGCGATGGGCCATGCGGCGGGTAACGGTCAGGACGTAGGACTTGAAGTGCTCCCGTGGTCCCGTCCCGGCCGCGAGGGCCCGGAAGATCTCCAGGAAAGCCTCGGCGACGACGTCTTCGGCATCACTTCTATTGTCGGTTTCCTTGAGGGCCACGAATGCGACCGCTTTTCGATGTCGACCGTACAGTTCATCGAAAGCCGCTGGGTCTCCGTTACGAACAAGCTCCATGAGTTCCTTGTCATCGAGCGCCGCGTAGCGGGAGAGTGCAGGCGGGACCTGTGCGAGCATGGCATTTCTTTCAGGATGGGGAAGGCAGTGGCCCCAAAACTAGGGCTGGCGTGATTGAATGCACGGCAAACGCAGGAAAAACCGGAAAGTGCTCCATCGATGCAGGATTTCGATCTGGACGAGCGCGATCTGCGCTTGTTGCATGCCCTCCAAGTGAGACCAAGGGCTTCGTGGACGTCGCTGGCGCCTATCGTGGGTGCGGACGCGGTGACCCTGGCCCGGCGGTGGACTGCTTTGCAGCAGGACGGCCTGGCGTGGATGACGTCCTATATTGGGGCCGGTACGAGGTTCGTTGGCGCCATCGTCGAAGTGGACTGCAAACCAGCTGCTCTCCCAGCCATCGTCGAGGACCTTGCCAGGATCCATGAAGTGATCAGCATCGACCAGACAGCCGGTGGACGCGACCTTGTTATCACCGTGCTCTGCCGCAGTGATCCTGAACTTTCAGCGTTCCTTGTTGACCGGATCCCTGGGGTGCCAGGCATCCGGGGTACGCGCACGCATCGAGTCATCACGTTGGTTACAGACGCGCAACGCTGGCGATTGCGTGCGTTGGGCGAGGAGGAGGTGAAGACCCTGGAACGGGCCGTTCCACTGGTGAGTCCTGCACCGTCTGCCCTACCCACAGATGTGGAAGAAAAGCTGATCCGCATGCTCTTGGTCGATGGCCGGGCTTCGGTTGCAGACATCGCTCAGTGGTTGAACATTTCGCCTGCCCGGGCAAAGAATGCCTTGTCGAACGTGTTGGGCCACCAGAGGGTCGTTGTACGGCTGGAGGTTGCAAGGACCTTCACACCTTGGCCCATTAGCGTTTGGTATTTCATGCGAGTCCCAACCACCAAGGTTGAGTCTGTCGCGGTCAGCCTTGCTGGCCTGGACGAAGTCCGCTTGGTTGTTACGACCGGTGGCCTCTACTCGTTGGTGATGTCGGTGTGGTTGAGGCAGGTGGAAGACATGACACGGTTGGAAAAGCAGCTGGGTCAACGGTTTCCCGACGTCGAGATTGTCGACCGATCCATTGTTCTTCGCACTCCCAAGCATGTGGGCAAGAGGCTCGCCCCTGACGGGAGACGGATCGTCTAGGGACGAAGCTTTGGTTCTTCCGGAGATGCCTCAAGAGGCGCAGACCATTGCTTACTGTCCTGCCCAACGACGCACCGTGCTATTGCCGAGGCCAACCAGGACGGCAGTCCACCAGCAGCTTTGGGACACAGCTGCAGCAATCATGATCCGCACCCGCAGCCGCCGGCCCAGTCCTCCAAATCGTGTCTGGGCAGGAAGGGACATCAACCTTTGCATGGCCGGACTGACGCCCAGGCCGTTCAGCATGAGCACCAGAACGCTCACAAGTTTGACGCACGTCGCCGGATTGCCAAGGTCGGGTTTGATCGTTGCTCCCGAAGCCAGCAGCAAAGCGATACCGCCCCAGATCAGAGGTCGTGCGACCGACTCGAGTTTGCCCGGTTCATGGAGTGCCACTTTGCCGAGAATCCAGAGCAGGCCGAGCCAATCAACCACCAGTATCGTGCCGAAAGCCAGCGTCAGAGCCACAACGTGAACTGCGAGACCGATGCGGTGAATTTCGGGACCAGCATCCATATATTGGCCAGTCAGTACCGAAGCCGACCACGCTCCAAAGCAGATCAACCCCAGCGGCAGCCTGCGTGTCCGCGGCAAGGCGTGCCGGCCGCTTGCCGTAGTCAACAGCTTTCGTCCCATGGAAAGTCCGTGAAATCGGCACGCTTGATGGTATTGGCTGCTTCCAGCACGCGGGTGTTGAAGGAGTGGTTCGAGTCGAGCATGTGGGGGCTTTCGGTTCGCCTGCGGATGGCGAACGCCTGCGCCCACCTCCATACAAGTGGTCAAACAGCAATATCGTGACGTCGGAACTAAGTCGAAGCTAAGTCGAAGCTAATCCGTCGCTGCTGCCGGATGCCGGCTAAGCGCATTGGGTGCGTATCGAACGTTTCGGACTGGGCATCAGTCTGCGCCCGGCCACGCATCCCGCAACTCCTCCGGCAGTTCCTCCACATACACCGTCTGCGGTGGCTCGAAGTAGATCACCAGCACCTTCTCACCCACGGGGTACACGCTGGTCTTGTCGAAGGGGCGGGCAAAGAAGGCGGAGGTACCTCCCAAGTAGGGAAGCATGACCTCGCCCAGGGTGTCCGGCCCGATGGCTCCCGTGACCCGGCCGATCTTGCCTGTGAGGCTGCGGTTGACCTCTTTATGCACCGGGCTCCTTGGCGGGAGCCGCAGTCGCGACCGGTGCCTCAGCCGGGCGGGCAGGGGACTTCCCAGGCGCTGGCCGCGTGGGTGATTCCTTGCCGCGCAACGCCGCAGCCAACGACGGCAGGAAGCTGCCCACCTGGGACAAGATCCCGCCTACCATGCTGTTCAGGCCGTCTCCGCCGTTGAGCACAGTGAGCTGCCCAATGCGTGAGAAGGGCTCGGCCGCCGCGGACACAATGGCTGGCATGTTTTCGGCGATCGGCTGGGAAATGACAGCGTCCTGGTTCGACTCCAAGGCCTCACCGCGGGCCTTGATGCCCTCGGCCTCCGCCAAAGCCTTGGCCTTCACCGCCGAGGCGGCCGCATTGCCGCGGGCCGTCGTCGCGGCAGCCTCAGCCTCACCCGTGACGCGGGTTGCGCCGGCCATCGCGGCAGCAGCGCCGGCGTTGGCTTGGGCTTCGAGTTCCACGCGTCGGGCGTTTGCCTGCGCCTCAAGTTCAGTCCGCTTGGCGAGGGCCTCGGCGGCGCTGATGTCCGCGGCTTTCTTGGCTTCGGCCTCCGTCCGCTGGGCATAGGCCTTGGCATCGGCGGGCTTTCGGACGGTGGTTTGGAGTTTCTGTTCCTCACGGTCGGCCTCAAGCTTGGCAACCTGGGTTTCCTGTACCACCACCTCCTGGCGGGCTGTCGCGTCAGCCAGCGGCCCTGCCTGGGCTGCATTTGCACGGGCCTGCTCTGCGTTGGCCTGGGCCGCAGACTGCTGGATGGAGGAGCGGCTCTGCGCATCGGCGATGAGTGCGGCTGCTTCCGCTTCCTTTTCCGCGGCCTCACGGTTCCTTGTGGCTTCGGCGATCCGGGCTTCCATCTTCACCTGCGCAATGTGCGGCTTGGCCAGGTTCTGGATGTAGCCGGTGGGGTCCTGCAGGTCCTTGATCTGCAACGAATCAACCACAAGGCCGAGCTTCTCCATCTCCACGCCGCTGGCACTGCGGACCTGTGAGGCGAGCTTGTCGCGTTCCCGGATGATCTCCTCCACGGTCATGCTGCCAATGATCGAGCGCAGGTGTCCTTCAAACACGTTGTACACCTGGCTCTCCATCTTGGGTTGCTGCCCCAGGAACCGGCGCGCAGCGTTGGCGATTAACGGGGGAGCGTCGCCGATCTTGTAGATCACCACTCCGTCCACGATCACCTGGATGCCTTGCGACGTGACACAGGAGACCTTGAGTTCGGTTTCGTTGAGCGTCAGGGCCAGGGGACGCACGGTCTGGAGTCCAGGAATCACCAGCGCTCCCTTGCCGGTGACGATCTTGAAGTCCATGCCGTCAGTGTTCTCCAGTGTTCCTCGCGTGAGGCCGGAGATGATCAGTGCCTCGTTCGGTTCCGCCACTTTCCACATGGCCTTCGTGGCGAGCCACACGAATCCGATGGCTACAACCACGCCAACGATCAAGGCAATGAGCGGGAAGAATGCTGAGAGGTCGTTCATGGACCCTGTCCCTTTCCAAAGAAACACTTAGCCGGAAGCCACAAGTGGTTGCTCGTGTACACAGTCTGGTTCCGGGGGAACAGGTAGTCCAGCAATTTTGTGCATCGGTTGTAGCGCTCGGAACAGGCGAGAGGGCATAAGAAGGCTGGTGCAACCTGGAGAGTATCCGTAGGTGGTTGCACCAGCTGCTAGTACGACTTTCAGTAGTTAGTTGTGACACCTATCCATTGGCCGCTCCTAGTTCCCGGCTTCGATGATTTTCCGGGCTTGCGAAGTCTGTGAAAACACCTCCAATTTTACGGCCGGACCACGGAAAAAGCTCCGGAGTTGGCGGCATTACCGGGAGTCTGCCGGGGGACTGGAGCCCACCGTGGCACGATAGATCACGATGAAACTGCGCGCTGATCAGACCGGAAACCGTGGCCTCCCCATGCCCCTTTGGCTGCAGGGTGGTCTGGAAGCGGCTCAGGCGGCGATCATTTCAGCCATCGTTGTGGTGTTGCCCCTGGTGGGGGTCTGGGCCACGGACGGATTCCAGAACCGCAACGTGGATGCGTTGGCCCGTCTGGCCGGCCAGGCATGGCTGCTGATCCACGGGGTTCCGCTGCACCTTGCGCAGGTCAATCTGGGCACCGCGGGCCAGCCGGGTTCGGGGTCCTTGTCCTTGATTCCCCTCGGCCTGACCCTCATTCCGTTCCTGCTGGCGTGGCGTGCGGGACGTCGCCTGGCCCGGGCCTCTTACACAGACCAGTTGTGGCAGGCATTCCTGGGCGCATGGCTCGTTTATGCAGCCTTCGGTGCTGCAACCGGGTTCGTGTGCCGGACCTCGGACGTGGTCATCAACCTGTGGCTCGCCATGTCCATCCCGCTGATCTCCTTCGGCCTGGGCCTCGTGGTGGGCGCGCGACGCGAGGCCGGTTCCTGGAGCCGCCTGATCGGCGTGGACGCCGTCAAATGGCTTGCCAAGACCAGCCAACATTCGCGCTGGGCAGGCTCGTACGTGGGCTCGGCGTTGAAGGCAGGATTCGTGGCCACCATGGCCGCGGTCGCGCTTGCCGCCGTGCTCCTGGCCGTGGATATCGTGTGGCATTGGACGGACATCATCGCCGTCTATGAAGGCTTGAAGGCGGGTGCCCTGGGCGGCGCAGTCCTCACGATCGCCCAGCTCGGTTTCCTGCCTAACCTCGTCATTTTCACACTCGCGTGGTCCTCCGGCGCGGGCTTCTCACTCGGCGTCGGCTCCACCGCGGGACCGTTGGGAACCGCCGTCGGGCCTTTGCCTGCCGTCCCCATCTTCGGTGGGCTGCCCGCCGGACAGCTCGACCTCGGCGGTATGGCCCTCGCGCTGCCGGTCGTGGCGGGGATCGTGGCCGGTTGGTGGTTCCTGCGGGAAGGCGAGAACCATTTTGACGAGTGGCTCTCCATCAAGATCAAGGCCCGCTGGTTTACGGCGGCGGTGTCCACGCTGTTCCTCGGAGCCTTCATCGGCGCCGTCGCGGGCCTGCTGAGCGCGGGTCTTGCGTGGATCGCCCGCGGTTCCGCCGGTATCGGCCGCCTGACGGACATTGGCCCCCACCCGCTGTGGACGGCAGTGTGGGTGGCCGCCGAGGTGGGTATCGGCGTCGTTATCGGTTACGCAGTGGGGCCGTGGCTGGAACGCAGCCAGAAGCTCCGCGAGGCGAACCTGGACGAAAAAGCGTACGACGACGAACACGCCTAAGCCTGGAGGCGGCCGCTTGGGTGGGGGTGCCTAGCGCAACGGCCCGGGCATCGAGTTCTCCAGGTCCGCGAGGCACTGCGATTTTGCCGTCTCGGTCAGCGCCGACCGCGCACAATCCTGGTACGTGCTCACCTGCTTGAAGAAGAGCGAGGTGGTGAGGATCAGCAGGCACATGATCGCCGAGACCACCAAGCCGGAGATGGTTCCGAAGAGCACGATCTTGGAGTGCTTGTACTTCAAGGCCCGCACCAGGACCACGATTCCCAAGGCAACGCTGGCGACGGTGAGGATGGCGCTGAGCCACACGTAGTTCACGTTCAGGGAGAAGACGAAGAACGATCCCAAGGCCGACAGGAGGAACGCTCGGAACAGCACCTGCGTCCGCCCAAATGCGGACTTTTCCGCCCCGGCGCGGGACTTGGGACTCTGCCGGGGATCGACGTCGGGATTCATGTTTTCCAGCCTACGCGAGCCGCCCATAAGCTAGTGCAATGCGCATTGTTGTCCTCGTGTCCGGTACTGGTTCAAATCTGCAGGCTGTCATTGACGCCGTGAAGTCGGGTGAACTGGATGTGGAGATCGCCGCCGTGGGCGCGGACCGGCCGGACACCTACGGCGTTGAGCGCTCGGACGAGGCAGGCATCGAGACCTTCGTGGTCAACTTCAATTCGTTCGAAACCCGTGCCGAATGGGATGCGGCGTTGCGGGACAAGGTGCTCTCCTACAGCCCGGACGTGGTGGTTTCCTCGGGCTTTATGCGCATTGTCAGCGCGGACTTCATCGATGCTTTTGGCGGCAAGTACGTCAACACCCACCCCGCGCTGTTGCCTTCCTTCCCCGGTGCCCATGGTGTCCGCGACGCCATGGCGTACGGCGTGAAGGTCACCGGCTGCACGGTCCACTGGGCCGACGCCGGAGTGGACACGGGGCCGATCATCGCCCAGGAAGCCGTGGTCATTGAGCCGGCTGACACCGAGGAAACCCTGCACGAGCGCATCAAGGTAGTTGAGCGCCGGCTCCTGGTCCAGACCCTGGCCAACCTCGCCGCCGCGCCCAACTAGGGGACAGTAAACGTCGCACTGAGGGCTCAGAGGAACGTTTGCTGTCCCCTAGTTGGGCGATCGGGCCAGGAGCCTGTGGATAACGTCACGCGCCGGTAGTCATTTTGCCAGCATGGGCTCATGAAGATCCCACGGCCGCTACCGGCAAACCTGGCTTCCAACCCCTTCACCAGGCAGGAAGCGCTCGACGCCGGTGTCACAGTGGGGCGTTTACGTTACCGGGATCTGGACTCGCCAAGCCGTCAAATCTTCATTCCCCGATCCGCTGACGAGCGTCCACTGGCGGAGCGTACCCGGCCGTTGACCCTTGTCACACCATTTTCGGCAGCCTCGCACGCAACAGCGTTCCTGCTCTGGGAGTTTCCGGGATTCCTGCCCGGAAGCCATATGCCCGGGATCCACATTTCGCGGCCTGACACGATGGGAAGGGTACGGAGGCGGGGCGTCATCGCCCACAAGGGACAGTTTTTCGAGGACGAGATCATCACACTGAATGGCCTGTACATCACGAGCCGTGCCCGCACCTGGCTCGACTGTGCCCGGAAGATGGACATCGACGAGATCACCGTCGTGGCCGATCATCTGATCCGCGTTCCGCGGCCGGAGTTCGAGGGGCGCACTGCACCGTATTGCACTCTCGCCGATCTTGAGGACATGCTGGATCGCCACTGGGGGACACCCGGAGTCCGCAAAGCCCGCCTGGCTTTGGAGCAGGCCCGCGTCGGCGCCGACTCCGCGCCGGAAACGCGATTGAGGCTGGCACTGGGTCGGGCCGGGCTGCCCACAGCGGGTGTCAACGTGCGCACGGAACTGGGTCCCGGCGTCGTACGTCAACCTGACCTGGGGTACCGCGAGTGGCGCGTTGCAGTCGACTACGAGGGTGAGGGGCACTCGGACCGCGAACAGATCGCCCGGGACATCGCGAAGGAAGAGGACTTCAGCCGTGCTGGATGGACCCTGGTGAGGATTTCCAAGCGCCATATGTCCACCGACGCAACAACCGCTGTACGAAAAGTGCGGCGCGCGCTTGAGGAACACGGCTGGACACCCAAGTAGGGGACAGCAAACGTTCTAGCCAAGCTCCAGAGGAACGTTTGCTGTCCCCTAGTTGGGTAAGCGGGTTACGAGAGGACGCGCTGCTTTGTTTCCGGGGCGAAGAACGCCATCCACAGCACGGAGAGCAGCACCAGCCCACCCGCCAGGGCGAAGGACGTAGCCAACCCGAATTCCGGCCAGAAGAACGAGGCAAACACCAGCGGCCCGAAGCCAGCGCCGATGCGGGAGAACGTCGACGCCCAGCCAAATCCGGACCCGCGGAGCTCGGTGGGGTACAGCTCGGACACGTAGGCGTAGAGGACCGGGATGGCCACCTGGACCACAAAGCCGAACACGAGCAGCCAGATCACTGCGGCCGAGGGAATGTCCACCACGAACGCCACGATCACCAGCGTCACCGCAGACAACGGACCAGTGATGGCCAGGATCCATTTGCGGCCCACACGCTCCACCAACAGGGCGGCGACAATAACCCCCAAAAGCCCGACGGCGGCCATGCCGGCTGTGGTGACAAAGGCCTTGTACTCCTCGAACCCGGCACCGATGAGAATGCGTGGCATCCACGTGAGGGACAGGTAGTAGACCAAGAGGACGGAGAAGAACAAGGCCCACGCTGCCGTGGTGATCTTCCAGTTGAACGTCCAGATCCGGCGGAGCTGACCCCACGCGCTGCCAGCCGAGAGCCGCGGAGCGTCCTGCGGTTCGGGCAGGCTGTAAGCGCGGGCAGGAGCACCGGTTGCTTCAACCAATCCGTCTATCACAGCGGCGGCCTCCACGCGCCGACCCTTCCGAATCAGGAACAACGGCGACTCCGGGACCGAACGGCGGACCCAGAACACCAGGAACGCGGGAATCACCATGACAAGCATCGTCAGGCGCCAATCCCCGTACAAAGCAACCAGCCCGGCCGAAACAAAGCCGCACAGGGCCGCGCCCACGGGCCACCAACCGTCCATGGCTGTGAGCACCTTGCCGCGTTGCTTCCGGGGCGTGAACTCACCCACCAACGCATAGTCCACGGGGATGCAGCCGCCCAGGCCGAACCCTGCCATGAACCGGAAGATGCAGAACCACACGATGTCCGGAGCCAGCGCACCCAGCACGGTGAAGATGCTGAAGATCAGGAGCGTCGCGGTGAAGGCCTTCTTGCGTCCGATCGTGTCCGCGATGGTGCCCCACGCGAAGGCACCCACGGCCATGCCGATCAGGTTGGCGGTGCCGATCCAGGCTGCGTCGGCTGGCTGCAGCGACCAATGCTTGGAGAGCAGCGGAATGAGGATGCCGTTGAGCGTCACATCCCACGCGTCGAACATGAAGCCGAGGCCACCGATCAGGAAGATCTTGCCTTGGACCTTCCACCGCCACGGCAGTTCCTGCACCACTTGTTCGCCGCTGGGCACGGTTGTGTATGTATTCATCAAGGCCTCCTACCTGCAACTCTAGGCGCTCGGCCAGACACTGTTACTTCTGGTTGTTGATGGCCCTCCGGAGGAAGCCACCAGCCTCCTCCAGCGCACCGTTCGCTGCCGCCGGATCGAGCCCGGTCAGCACCACCAGGATGGCCGCCTTCACCGAACCACCAACCGAGTCCAGCGCCGCAGCCGCCTCGTGAGCCGAAACACCCGTTGCGTGTTGCACCGTTCGCTGCGACCGCGCCTGAAGCTTCTCATTCGTGGCGCGCAGGTCCACCATCAGGTTCCCGTAGGTCTTGCCGAGCTTCACCATCACCAGCGTGCTGATCATGTTGAGGACAAGTTTCTGCGCGGTGCCCGAATTGAGCCGCGTGGAACCGGCGATGAACTCCGGACCCACCACCACCTCGATCGCCACGTTCGCCAGATGACTCACGGCCGAGCCTTTGTTGCACGCCAGCGACGCCGTAAACGCACCCTTCTTCCGGGCCTCCTCCAGCGCACCGATCACGTACGGCGTCCTCCCGGACGCGGTGATACCCACGACGGCGTCCGCTTCCGTCACGTTAATATCGTGCAGGTCCCGCGCGCCCGCGGTCGCGTTGTCCTCGGCGTACTCCACCGGTTTCTGGATGGCTTGCGTGCCGCCCGCGATCAGCCCGACGACGAGTCCCGGCGGAGTGCCGAACGTCGGCGGGCACTCGCTCGCGTCAAGCACACCCAGCCGCCCGGCCGTCCCGGCTCCCACATACAAAAGCCGACCGCCGCGCTGCAGTCGCTCCGCAACGGCGTCGACCGTTCGGACAATCGCCGCACTGGCGTCTGCGACGGCGGCATGCACGCCCGCGCTGTGGGAGAGCATGGCTTCCACGAGTTCGTCGGTACCCAGGATGTCCAGGTCATTCAGGTTCTCTGCGGCGGCTTCCGTCTGCAGGCCGGCGAGTTCCGTGCGGAGAGCGGCGAGTTTGTCAGCGTCAGTCGGGCCAGTTTGTTCCGTCACGGTGGATGTACCTTTCCTGGAGGAGCCCGCGGCGCGTCGCAGCGAGGGCGGCACCGTCCAGGCCATCGCCGAGCGGGGCCACCATCTCAATCCCAGCCGAAGCGAGGGACTTCTGCAAGAGTCCCGAGAAGAACCCAGAAGCGGCCACTCCGCCCAGGACGGCCACCCGCGGTTTGCCGCTTGCGTCGCCGGACGCGGCCAGTTTGACGGTGCTGGTCAGGATCGCGCAGGCGTCGTCAACGATGTGATGTGCGACGGCGTCACCCGCCTCCGCGGCGTGCAGAACCAGCGGCGCGAACCGGGCCATCGCCCGGTAGGGGTTCTCTTGTTCGGCGAGCCAACCCGGGAGGTGCTCAGGCGACTCGACCAGAGCGCCCGCCGCAGCGGAGAGCGACGTGGCGGTGCCGCCGTCGTGCGCTTGCAGAACTGCTTGAAGACCCTGCTGGCCCATCCAGCGGCCGCTGCCGTGATCGCCAAGATAGGGACCCCAGCCGTCGGCACGGTGCAGGACGCCGGCTTCGTCGAAACGGAAGGCGACCGCACCCGTCCCCACAATCAAGCTGATGCCCGGTGCTCCCTGGAGTGCGCCGAGGTGGGCGGCGGTTGCATCCGAGAGGACGGCCGCGGGGACACCGAAGTGCTGGGCCAACATGGTCGCGAGCTCCCGCGACTTCTCCGCCGATGCCTCGACTCCGGCAACTGCTGCCCCGACGCCCGTCAACGTGCTCACAGGCAGGCCGGGCGGGAGCGTCGCGATGGTCTCGAGCAGAAGGTCGAAAGCCAAGGTGGGCCCGTTGTCGATGTGGACGCCCGGGAAGCCGTGTTGGTCCGCAGCACCGAGCAACTCATCGCCGGCCCGCAGTTCCACCCGGCAACGGCTCTTCCCAACATCGGCAACAAGAACGACGTCCGTGGCATCCATGGCTCAACCCTATGTTGGAGGACGCAAAACCAGCCATGCAGCGAAACACGATAAACTGCCCATATCCCCACCGACCCGCGATATCTACGCGAACTAAGACGGAGACTTTTGTGAGCTTGACGCAGCTTGACCGTGTTCCCATCCGCCGTGCACTGATCTCGGTTTACGACAAGACGGGACTGGAGGAGCTCGCGAAGGGCCTGCACGCAGCCGGCGTCGCCATTGTTTCCACCGGCTCCACCGCCAAGAAGATCGCCGCCGCAGGCATCCCGGTCAAGGAAGTCGAAGAAGTCACCGGCTCCCCGGAAATGCTCGACGGCCGCGTCAAGACCCTGCACCCGCGTGTGCACGGCGGCATCCTCGCCGACCGCCGCGTGGAAGCACACATGGAAACCCTGGCCGGCATGGAGATCGAAACGTTCGACCTCGTGGTGGTAAACCTGTACCCGTTCGTCGAGACCGTGAAGTCCGGCGCCGCGCAGGACGACGTTGTTGAGCAGATCGACATCGGAGGCCCCGCCATGGTGCGTTCGGCCGCGAAGAACCACGCCGCCGTCGCCATCGTTACGGACCCCAACTTCTACGGCGCCGTTGTGGACGCCGCAGCTCACGGCGGATTCGACCTGAACACCCGCCGCCGCCTGGCCGCCAAGGCCTTCGCGCACACGGCCAGCTATGACAACGCTGTTGCCTCCTGGACTGCCAGCCAGTTCCTGGACGAAGACGGCGACGGCGTCATCGACTGGCCTGCCTACGCCGGCCTGGCCCTGGAGCGGTCCGAGGTTCTCCGCTACGGCGAAAACCCGCACCAGCAGGCTGCCCTCTACGTGGACAAGGCTGCTCCGGCAGGCATCGCCCAGGCTGACCAGCTGCACGGCAAGGCCATGAGCTACAACAACTTCGTCGACGCCGACGCTGCCCTCCGCGCCGCGTTCGACTTCGCCGAGCCCGCTGTCGCGATCATCAAGCACGCCAACCCGTGCGGCGTTGCCGTTGGTTCCGCTGATGCCGCCGACCCGATCGCCGACGCCCACGCCAAGGCCCACGCCTGCGATCCCGTCTCCGCGTTCGGTGGCGTCATCGCTGCCAACCGCACCGTCACCGCAGGCATGGCCCGCACGGTTGCCGACATCTTCACCGAGGTTGTCATCGCTCCGGACTTTGAGCCGGAAGCCGTGGAGATCCTCTCCAAGAAGAAGAACATCCGCCTCCTTGCCTTGCCGGAGGGCTACGGCCGCTACGCATCCGAGATGCGCCAGGTGTCCGGTGGTGTCCTGGTCCAGATGAGCGACAAGGTGGACGCCGACGGCGACAACCCCGCCAACTGGAGCCTCGCAGCCGGCGAAGCCGCCGACGCGAAGACACTGGCGGACCTCGCCTTCGCCTGGACCGCCTGCCGCGCAGCCAAGTCCAACGCGATCCTTCTCGCCGACAACGGTGCCGCAGTCGGCATCGGCATGGGCCAGGTCAACCGCCTCGACTCCTGCAAGTTGGCTGTCGAGCGCGCCAACACGCTGGGCGTCCAGGTGGAGTCCGACGTCGATGGCGCCGGCGGTGCCTCCAACGCCAGCGGTGCCAACGCGCCTGAGCGCGCACGCGGTGCCGTGGCAGCATCGGACGCGTTCTTCCCGTTCGCCGACGGCCTGCAGATCCTGATCGACGCCGGTGTCCGCGCAGTGGTCCAGCCCGGTGGCTCGGTCCGCGATGAGGAAGTCATTGCCGCAGCTAACGCCGCAGGCATCACGATGTACTTCACTGGCGCACGGCACTTCTTCCACTAAGAACCCCGCGCCCAGGCGCGTAGCAGCCCAACGCAACGGCGGCCGTCCCTCGAAAGGGACGGCCGCCGTCGTATTTAACAGGGACTTGCTACAAAGAAGCCGTTACGAAGCCGCAGCGGTGGTGTAGGTGGACTGGATCACGGAACCCCAGTACGGGCCGTACATGGTGGTGGAGTTGCTGCCGTAGCCGTAGGAGTTGACCGAGTTCTGGTATCCGGTGGAGCTGTTGCCGATGAACCACGGACCACCCGAGGAGCCGCCGGTCATGTTGCAGGGGATGCCCTGGGTATTGAACTGCGGGTTGTAGGGATCGTTGGTGGCCGTGCCGGAGCAGCTCTTAAGCGATTCGCCGTTGAACGGAGGAGCGGCCGGGTAGCCGAAGGATTTGTAGCTCAGGCCGCGGGCAGCGTTGAACTGGACGCCTGAGGAGCCAACAACGTCAGCAAGCTTTTGGCCGTTGAGGGTGTTGACCACGGCAAACGCCGTGTCGTACTGCATGTTGCCGCTGGAGGCCCACTGGGTGGGGGAGTACAGCGCCTTTGCCGTCCACTTCCCGTAAGGTGCGGAGCCGTTGAGGTAGGCCGGAACGAACACGAAGTTGGTGGCGTACGCGCCCGGGCCTTCGTTGACGCAGTGCCCTGCGGTGGACACCGTGCTCTTGTTGGCTGCGGTGACGGAGTTACCGGAGCAGACGTAGTTGGAGCCGCCGAGCGTGAAGAAGATCTTGCCGATGTGCTTGACCGGCGATTCGCTCTGGTTGACCTTCAGGTTGATGGCCTTGGAGTCGGTGGAGGCCTGCTGGCCTTCGATGCTGGTGACGGCGCCCGGGGCTTCGGTGACCGGGGCTTTGCCGAGGTTGAGCAAACCGGTGCGCTGCAGTGCCTTGGCGGCGAGGACGTCGCCGTTCTTGGCGCTCTTCATGCGTTCCGGGGTCCAGTAGTCTGCGGCGCCGGCGTCCTGCGTCACATGGCTGCTGACCGCAGCACCGCTTGAGTCGATGTCCTTGACGGGGGCCGCGTTTGCACTGGTGGTGCCAACCAGCGCAAGGATCGCGGCAGCGGACAGACTCAACAGGCTTGTGGCCAGGGTCTTGGTTTTTGTCACGTTGTTCCTACCTAATCGAGGGAGTGAGGCGGCCAGTGATGGCGACCGCCGACTGACGGAATCGAAGCTACCTGCCGTATGACAAGTTTGTAAAGAGATGTTTCAGACTTTGTGATATTTTGCTGTCAGTTTCTTGATGGGCCCCGGGAGAGGAGTACGACGGCGGTGCGTCACCCCCGGCGGCCAGGCCGCCGTCGGGCTTTTGGGCGCCCGGGAAGCGCGTGCGAAGCGGCTGTGAAAGCGGTAACGCAAGGCGTGATCCCGGACACGAAGAGCCCTCAAATCGGCGTGCTCGGGTAAGTTAGAGATGTTGAAATCTGCAGACTTTCAGGGAGAACCCCGCCAATGGCCAAGATTATCTATACCCACACAGACGAAGCGCCCATGCTGGCAACCTACTCGTTCCTGCCGGTTGTGGAAGCGTACGCCTCGACCGCAGGTGTGGAGGTCGAAACCCGCGACATTTCGCTGGCCGGCCGCATCATCGCCGTGTTCGGCGATTTCCTGACTGAAGACCAGCGCACGGGCAACGCCCTGGCTGAACTCGGCGAACTGGCAAAGCAGCCGGAAGCCAACATCATCAAGCTGCCCAACATCAGCGCCTCCGTTCCGCAGCTCAAGGCCGCCATCGCCGAGCTCCAGGCCCAGGGCTACGCCCTCCCGGACTACCCGGACAACCCCTCCTCGGACACTGAGACGGACATCCGCTCGCGCTACGACAAGATCAAGGGCTCCGCTGTGAACCCGGTGCTGCGTGAAGGCAACTCGGACCGCCGCGCACCCCTGTCGGTGAAGAACTACGCCCGCCAGAACCCGCACTCCATGGGTGCCTGGACCGCGGACTCCAAGACCAACGTTGCCACCATGGGCCAGAACGACTTCCGCTCCAACGAGAAGTCCGTGGTCATCGAAGCCGATGACGCCCTGAGCATCCAACTGGTCCGCGAAGACGGTACGGTCAAGGTCCTCAAGAAGGACTTCCCCGTGCTTGCCGGTGAAGTTGTGGACGGCACCGTCCTGCGCGCAGCGGCCCTGGACGAGTTCCTCGCAGCACAGGTTGCCCGCGCCAAGGAAGAGGGCATCCTCTTCTCCGCACACCTGAAGGCCACCATGATGAAGGTCTCGGACCCCATCATCTTCGGCCACGTGGTTAAGGCCTACTTCTCCGAGCTCTTCGACACCTACGGCAAGCAGCTCGCCGCAGCCGGCATCAGCCCGAACAACGGCCTCGCCGCCATCCTCAACGGCTTGGAAGACCTGCCGGAGGACGTCCGCGAAGGCGTCAAGGCAGCCATCACCAAGGGCCTCGAAGACGGTCCCGCGCTGGCCATGGTTGACTCGGACAAGGGCATCACCAGCCTGCACGTTCCCTCGGACATCATCGTGGACGCCTCCATGCCCGCCATGATCCGTACCTCCGGCCACATGTGGGGCCCGGACGGCAAGGAAGCCGACACCCTGGCAGTCCTCCCGGACAGCTCCTACGCCGGTGTGTACCAGGTTGTCATCGACGATTGCCGTGCCAACGGTGCCTTCGATCCCACCACCATGGGCACCGTTCCCAACGTCGGCCTCATGGCACAGGCAGCCGAAGAATACGGCAGCCACGACAAGACGTTCGAGATCGAAGCTGCCGGCACGGTCCAGCTCGTGAACCGCGCAGGCACCGTCCTGATCGAACACCAGGTTTCCCCGGGTGACATCTGGCGCGCATGCCAGACCAAGGATGTCCCCATCCGCGACTGGGTCAAGCTGGCCGTCACCCGCGCCCGTGCCTCCCAGACCCCGGCCGTTTTCTGGCTGGACAAGGGCCGCGCCCATGACGCCAACCTGATCGCCAAGGTCAACGAATACCTGAAGGACCACGACACCGAGGGCCTGCAGATCGAGATCCTCTCCCCGGTTGAGGCCACGGCCTTCACCCTGGAGCGCATCCGCAAGGGCCAGGACACCATCTCCGTTACCGGCAACGTGCTCCGCGACTACCTGACGGACCTGTTCCCCATCCTTGAGCTGGGCACCAGCGCCAAGATGCTCTCGATCGTTCCGCTCATCAACGGTGGCGGCCTGTTCGAGACCGGCGCCGGTGGATCTGCTCCGAAGCACGTCCAGCAGCTGGTCAAGGAAAACCACCTGCGTTGGGACAGCCTGGGTGAGTTCCTCGCCCTGGCCGTCAGCTTCGAGCACCTTGCCACCACCACCGGCAACGCCCGCGCCCAGGTCCTCGCCGACACGCTGGACCGCGCCACGGGTACGTTCCTCCTGGAGAACAAGTCCCCGCGCCGCAGCGTTGGCGAGTTGGACAACCGTGGAAGCCACTTCTACCTGGCCATGTACTGGGCCCAGGAACTGGCCAAGCAGACGTCCGACGCTGAGCTGGCTTCCGCCTTCGCTTCGATTGCCGACGCTCTGACCTCCAACGAAGAGGCAATCGTTGGTGAGCTTGCCGCAGTGCAGGGTCCCGCCGTCGAGCTGGGCGGTTACTACCGTCCGGACGCCGCCAAGGCCGCTGAGATCATGCGCCCGTCGGCCACGTTCAACAAGGTCCTCGCGACGCTGAAGTAAAGTCCCAACTGACTCGCAGTTGTTGTTGTTTTGAGTGGGCGGTTTCTAGCGGTTATCGCAACAGGAAGGTTCTGATCATCTCATTTGGGGTGCAGAAGTCGAATCGTTGGCGGGGTCTGTCGTTGAGTTCG
>NZ_JBIVXM010000019.1:0-90422 GCF_044769205.1 Paenarthrobacter sp. NPDC090520 | reverse complement strand
AATCAACAAACTCCCGCCGGGCGTCCAACGAAAAATTCCTGACCACAACACGCTCCATCAATCAGAGCGTTGCAACGACCCTATGACTCCGCCGGGCTCAAAACGCGCTTAAATGCGACCCAGTTGGGTGCCGGTCTGGGACTAAGATCCCCGCAGCTGCTCGACTTCCTCGAGGGTTGCGTAGGCCGCTTGGGTCCCCTTTTTCGTTGCGGCCAAGGCTGCTGCGACGGAGGCGAAGGACGCCGCGTCGGCCAGGGAATCACCAGCCGCCAAGCGTGCGGCGACTGCGCCAGTAAACGCATCGCCGGCTCCCGTCGTGTCTACGGCAGAGACCCGGGTGGGCGCAATCCGCGTGAGTTGATCCTGGGAGCCAACGGCCAGCGAATCCAGCACTACGGACCCCTGCGAGCCGAGCGTCACCAGCACGCGCTGCAGGCCGCGGTCGGCGAACTGGCTGCGCACCGGCTCCCACGCTTCGGCGTCCGCGTCAGCGGAGGGGATATCCGCCTCCGAGCCGAGGAAGAGTGCAGCCTCGTGGGCGTTCACCAGCAGCACGTCGCTCAGGCCCGCCAACAACTCAGGTACCTCAGCGTACGGCGAGAGGTTCAGCAGGACCGTTGCTCCGGCGTCGTGCCCGGCCTGGGCGGCGGCCACCACGGTATCGATGCCCACCTCCAAGCAGAGGCACACGACGGCGGCTTCGCGGAACGCATCATAATCGATGTCCATCGGAGACAGCGTGCCGTTGGCACCTGCAGAGATGATGATGCTGTTCTCACCGTTCGCGTCCACGGAGATGACCGCTACGCCGGTTGCCGTGTCGGAACGCCGAACGCGCGAAACATCGACGCCGGCGCCGGCCGTGGACTCAAGGAGCATGGTGCCGTTGGGGTCATCGCCCACGGCGCCGATCAGGGTCACGTCGCCGCCCAGCTTGCTCGCCGCCGCGGCCTGGTTGGCGCTCTTGCCTCCCGGGTTCACCGCGAAGCCGTTGCCGTGGACCGTTTCGCCTGGCTGCGGGAGTCGCTCGGTGTAGATGGTCAGGTCCGCATTGAGCGAACCCACGACGACGATTCCGGACTTGCTCACGCGGCCACCTCTTGGTCCTCGGTCACTTCGGCGTCGACGGGCTTCGGGATCAACAGTGACGCCGCGAACGCAGCGAACGTGATGGCGAAACCAACGACGACGACGGTCAGGTAGGACGCTTTGGCGTCACCCAGTGCTGAGGTAGCCACCAGGACGGCAGGGAGGACCAGGAAGCTCAGGCCTGCACCGAGGTTGAAGGCGCCCGCATTCATGCCGGGCAGGAAGCCGGGGTTGCCCTTGGGCGAGAGGACCACGCCAAGTCCGTTCAGCATGATGTTGACGGTACCGGCGTACATGATGCCCAGCAAGGCCGTGCCAACGATCATCATCGGGAGGTTGTTGAGCCCGAACAGCGCGATGATTGCGAGGGCGACGAGGCTGCCGATGAGGCCAATGCGGAGCACCTTCGTGTAGCCGAGGACAGGGGCGAGGCGGCCGCTGATCGGGCCGAAGACCCAGCCGAGCAGTGCGTACGGCGTCAGGATCATGAGGGACATCTCGGTGGGGCCGACGCCGAAGCCGGGATCCGCGGCCTGCACGAACGCCGGGACAATGCCGTTGATCACCGCGAAGATGCCGGTCATGGTCAGGGTGGTGGTCAACAGGGGAGCCCACGTTGAGCGCTGGCGCAGGTGGACGGTTTCCACCATGGGCTGCTTGGCGCGCTTCTCGACGGCCCAGAATGCGGCGAACGCGGCCACGGCAACGACGGTGAGGCCGACGGCCAGGGCCAGGGTGCCGCCGTCGAACGCCGAGGCGAGCTTGGAGCCCTCGTTCAGGGCGGTGAGCAGGGCACCCACGGCGATGACGATGAAGAACACGCCGAGCCAGTCCATGGTGGTGCCGGCGGCGGGCTTGCTCTCGCTGGCCAGGAACGCGATCAGGGCCGTTGCAACAAGAGCCAAGGCAACCATCAGCCAGAAAATGCTGCGGAAGCCGAAGTTCTCGGCGAAGTAGCCGCCCACGAAGGAGTCGACGCCGGCCACGCCACCGTTGACTGCGGTGATGAGGCCCATGAGTGCGCCATACTTGCGCGGGTTGCTTACGGCGGAGCGGAGCATGATGAGGCACAGCGGGACCGTAGGGCCGCTGACGCCCTGGATGATGCGGCCGACGAAGAGCCATGTGACATCGGGGGCCAAAGCCGCGATGACCGAACCGACGGCCATCAGGATCATCATGCCGAGGAGGATCTTCTTGCGGCCAACAATGTCGCTGAGACGCGGGAGGAACAGGGAGAACAGGGCCGCGGCCGTGAAGAACCAGGTCTGGGAGAGGCCGATGGTTGCCTGGTCTGTCTGGAGCTCGTTGCCCATGGTCACGAGTGCCGGGCTGAGCATGGAAGCGTTGAGCTGGAAGGCCACGCAGGCTGCCAGCAGGGCGACCATGAGGGCGGTGACGTTGCCCTTGGCTGTTGTCGGAGTGCTCATTACTTTGCCTCTTCCGTGACGAGGGCCCCGGCGGTGACCTGCGCACTTGCGGAGGTGCCGCCGTCGAGCGTTGGTTCGCCGATGCGTTCAATCGCATCGGTGACCAAATCCCAGAACTTCTTGTGGTCCAGGTCCACGGCGACGGAGGTGTTGCAGTCCTCGGGCGCGGGAGCGCGGAAGTCGGCCACGGTCATGCCGAGGGTGAGCTTTCCCTGCAGCTCGATGTCCACGGGAACCTTGCGGGTGGTCATGACCGTGGGATCGATGACGTAGGCGACAGCGCAGGGATCGTGCACCGGCGGGAAATCGAAGCCTTGGGCGTCCTTATAGGTCTTCTTGAAGAACTCCATGAGCTCCAGAACGAACTTGGCCGGCTTGGTGCCGATCTTCGCGATGTTCGCGACCACTTCGTCCGTGGCCAGCGCCTGGTGCGTAAGGTCCAGGCCGACCATCACCACAGGCCACTTCTCGTTGAACACGATGTGGGCGGCCTCGGGGTCGATGATGATGTTGAACTCTGCCACCGCGCTCCAGTTGCCCACGTGGTAGCCGCCGCCCATGAGGACAACTTCCTTGACGCGCTCCACGATGCGCGGCTCCTTGCGGGCGGCCACGGCGATGTTGGTCAGGCCCGCGGTGGGAACCAGGGTGACCGTGCCAGGCTCGTGCGACATGACGGTTTCGATGATGAGGTCGACGGCGTGGCGCGGGTCCAGCTCGATGGCGGACTCGGGCTGCTCAGGGCCGTCCATGCCGGAGTCGCCGTGGATGCTGGGCGCGGTTTCGATGGTCCGGACCAGGGGTCGGTCGCAGCCGGCGGCGAAGGGAACGCCCGTGATGCCCGCGATCGTGGCGACGGAAAGCGCGTTGCGGGTGACCTTTTCGAGGGTCTGGTTGCCCACCACGGTGGTCACGGCGAGTAGTTCGATGTCCGGGTTGCCGTGAGCCAGCAGCAACGCCACTGCGTCGTCATGGCCGGGGTCGCAATCAAGAATGATCTTTTTGCGGGTGTTCGTTTCCACGTTCTCTCCACGTCATTGGGGCCTGTCCGGTTTGGGTTTGTTGGGACCGGCGCCGGACAGAGCGCTAAGCATTCAGGGGAATCATGGCACCTCTTTCAGGGTCACGTCAAACGCTTAACGTGAAGAACGTCAAGCGCTTGATGCCATGGGCTGCGTGAGATGGGTGCAACAACGTTAAGATCGATGCATGGATACCCCGGATCACCTCGGCAAACGCGCGCCACGAGTCACGGCGGCAATGGTTGCCGCCCGTGCAGGGGTCTCGACGGCGACAGTCTCCTTGGTTGCCAACGGCAAGACCCAGGGGCGCGTGTCCGAGGACAACATTTCGAGGGTCCGGACCGCCATCGCCGACCTTGGCTACGTTGTGGACAGCATCGGCAGTTCCTTGGCCCGCGGCGTTAGCTCGATCGTCATCCTCGTCACGCCCGACGTCTCCAACCCCTTCTTCGCCAACGTGATCGCAGGCGTCCGGGAATCCCTTGGCTCCGAGTACCAACTGCTGCTCTCCGTCACGGATGCCGGCGAGTCACCGCAGGCCGATGACGTGCGGAAACTCCTCGCGCTGCGGCCGGCCGGGCTTCTTGTGGGTGCCCCCAGCGCAGAATTTCTCCGTGACCTCTCTGCAGCCGGACCGTTGGTTCTGCTCGACGCGCCGGGCCTGGAATCCTACGCACCCTCGGTCAACCTCGACGTCGCCCAGGGTGCCCGTCAGCTCGCGCGGCACCTGGCTTCCGCGGGGCACACCCGTGCCGCGTACGTGGACGGCATCACCGGAACGGCCACCTTCCAACTTCGGCGCGAGGCATTCCTTGACGAAGCGTCTGCTTGCGGGCTTGCTGTTTCTGAAGAGCACATCATCAGCACATCGATCGACGTCGGTGCTGCCGCCGCCGCATTCGCTGACGCCTGGCCTGCGTGGCAGCGCGAGGGGGTGACCGCCGTCGTATGCGGTACCGACACGCACGCCTATGGTGTGCTGCAGGAAGCACGGGTGGAAGGTGTGCGGATCCCAGGTGAGTTGGCGGTGGCCGGGTTCGACGATCTTCCGTATTCAGCCACCAGCAACCCGGGCTTGACCACTGTGCACCTGCCTGCGACTCCGTTGGGCCGCAAGGCAGGGGAGCAGCTGAGGGGACTCATTGAAGGTGTGCCGTTGGTTGAGCCCCACGTGACGCTGGAGAGCTCGTTGGTGGTCCGGGGATCGACGGTTCAGGGTTAGCGTTTCAACGGACGGAGCTGTGTTTCAGACACCGGGAATTCAACCGTGTAGTAGACCTGCGGGGCCGTCATATCGCCCCAGTCGTCCTTCTTTACACGGACAGTTCCGGGTGTGACTTCAGCGATCCGCACACGCAGCCAACCGCCGTCGGCAAGCCTTAGCTCGTGGGGCTCGGCGAGGTAGCGAAGCCCCAGATCATCGAGGGTTTCCTCGGCGCTCATCCAATCCACAACATCCGATTGCCGCCGCCCCAGCAGGTCTATGGCAACGAATCCGTCCCCGACGGGTTTGATCCAGCCCACGCGCTCGCGGTCGTCCGGCCTGCGGTGCTCGATCCAATCCGGTTCCATGCCCCTGACCGTAGCATTTTGGCCCGCAGTTAGTGGATGACCGCCAGCAGGATGCCCACCAGGACGAAAAGGCAGCCGAAGATGCGGTTCAGGACCTTCTGGCCGTGCTCGTTGTGGGTGAAGCGCTGGAATGACCGGGCGGCGAGGGCGAAGAAGAACCACATCACCATGATGTCGATTGCCAGGACAGTTGCCGTCAGCACCACATACTGCTGCACCAAGGGCTCGTTCGGCCTGATGAACTGCGGCATGAACGCCAGGAAGAACACGATTGCCTTGGGGTTCAGCAGGTTCACCCAGATGCCCCGCTGGAACATGGACAGTGCGGGCTCGTTCTTCTTGTCCTGGACTTCTTCCTTGTCCAGATCCGGTTTGTGCAGGAACTGCCGGATGCCCAGGTACACGAGGTAGGCGGCACCGGCGTAGCGGATGATGTTGAAGATCAGCGGCGAATTGGAAACCAAGACTCCCACGCCGAGGGCAACGATCACGATGTGGATGACCAAAGCCACCTGCTGGCCAAGGATGCCCCAAATGGAGCGTCGGAACCCCGAGTTGAGCGAGTTGCTCATGGTGAAGATTGCCCCGGCGCCGGGAGTAAAACTGATCAGGGTGCCGGCACCAACCAAGGCCAGCCAAAGGGAAAATTGCACCGTCTCAGCTTATGCCGGTGGGGTGGGTGGTCCGGACGGGGGTTTGCGGCCGGGCTGCGTACCGCCACGACCCACTTTGCCGCCGCGAGCCAGGGAATGCACCCCAAACAGGTTGTTTTCGGCGACCCAGCAGCCCAAAGAAGGTCGTGGAGGTACAGCCAAGGCCGCCAGCAATGGGGCAGACTAATCCCGTGAGCGGAATCCCGTGGGTCCTGCACGTCGATCTCGACCAGTTCATAGCTGCCGTCGAGATCCTGCGGCGGCCTGAGCTCGCGGGAAAACCCCTCATTGTGGGTGGTCGTGGAGATCCGACGGAACGGGCAGTAGTGTCCACGGCGTCCTACGAGGCCCGGGCTTTCGGCGTTGGTTCGGGTATGCCGCTGCGTATCGCGGCCCGCAAGGTGCCCGACGCCATCATCCTCCCCGTCGACCACGAGGCGTATCTCGCGGCATCGGAAGTGGTGATGCAAACCCTCCGCGAACAGCCCGGCGCCACTGTCCAGGTCCTGGGATGGGACGAAGCCTTCGTGGGTGTCACCACGGACGATCCCGAGGCCTATGCCAAACAAATCCAGAGCGCCGTGTTGGAGAACACCCAATTGCACTGCAGCGTCGGCATCGGTGACAACCTGGTCCGCGCCAAGAATGCCACCGACTTCGGCAAACCCGCTGGTACCTTCCGCCTGACCAAGGAGAACTGGCTCGACGTCATGGGGGACAAACCGACCATCGGACTCTGGGGCGTCGGACCGAAGATTTCCAAGCGGCTCGCTGCCCACGGCATCACCACGGTCAACGAACTCGCCGCCGTCGACCCGGCCAGCCTGGTAGAGGAGTTCGGTCCGAAGATGGGGCCTTGGTACGCACAACTCGGGCGGGGAGACGGCGCCACGGAAGTGGACGACGCCCCGTGGGTTGCCCGCGCCCACGGCCGTGAGACTACCTTCCAGCAGGACCTGACGGAGCCGGTCCAAATCGAGGATGCCATCAAGGAACTCACCGCCCGGGTCCTCGAAGATGTCGCCGCCGAGGGCCGCCCGGTGGTTGGCCTGACACTCAAAGTCCGCTACAAGCCGTTCTTCACCAAGACCTACGCGAAGAAGATTCCGGAGACCTTCGACCGCGACGAAGTCCTCACCCAAGCCCTGAACCTCACCGGCAAAATGGAACCGGACCGCCCGATCCGCCTCCTGGGACTCCGCGCCGAAATGGCCATGCCGGACGACGCCCGCCAAGGCCACACCCCCACGCGCAGCGGCTGGTGACGCCGGCGCCTACCTTGAATGGCGCGCGCGATCGCATTATTCTCAGCGTGGGGTTCCCCGCCATGCGAATGGAGGGAAAATGAAGATCTTCGGGCCGATTGGGGCTTTTTTGGTGGTGCTGTTGCTCGGCTATCTCGCCCTGCAATCGAAAGGAATCTCCAAGGGATTCCTGTTCGACGTCGGCGGCGTCCCGTCCATCAATATCGCCCAGCGCTATCCGTGGGAACTGCAGCTGGCCATCCTGCTGGTCGCCTTCATGGCTGTCATGGTCTACCGCAAGATCGCCAACGACCACGCGTCAAAGATCGCGGTGTCAGGCGTCCTGATCCTCGCGGCGGTTCTGTCCCTGGTGTTCTACGAGACCATTCACACCACCAGGACAAACCTGTTTGCTATGGCATTCGTCAATGGAGGTGCTTCGCCACTCACCCTGGGCTTTATCGCTGCAGCTCTGGCTGACGTGATGAGCAGCCGAGCCGGCGCCGGGAAAGTACGACGCCGGCCTGCCGCCTACCAGCGCGGGTGGATCGCTTCGCGGAAGCAGCGGTCATAGATGTCGCGGACGCCCGCAGACAAACCGGCTCCGACGGAAGACAACGAACCAGCTTCGGCATTGGCAGCAGCCTGCACAGCCGAACGCGCCCCGGGAATGACGGAAGTGACGCCGTCCTGTGCGATGACCCAGGCGAGGGCCGCTTGGGAGGTGGTGACGCCGTCGGGAACTAATGCGCTGAACTCCTGCGCGGCCGTGACGCCCGTGGCGTAGTCCACGCCCGAGAAAGTCTCCCCGACATCGAAGGAAGCACCGTCACGGTTGTAATTGCGGTGGTCGTCAGACGCAAAAGTCGTCTCCGTGGTGTACTTCCCGGACAGCAACCCCGAGGCGAGCGGCACACGGGCGATGATGCCCACGCCCGCGTCGCGCGCGGCCGGCAGCACCTCGTCGAGCGGCTTGAGCCGGAAGGCATTGAGGATGATCTGCACGGTGGCAGTGTTGCCGCGCTTGATCGCTTCGAGGGCCTCGTCCGTGCGCTCGACGCTCACGCCGTAGTTGCGGATGGCCCCTTCGCTGACCAGGGTGTCCAGGGCGTCGTACACCTCGGAGCGGCTGTATACGGCGGTGGGTGGGCAGTGCAGTTGGACCAGGTCCAGCGTGTCCTGTTGCAGGTTGCGCCGGGAACGGTCGGTCCAGGTGCGGAAATTGGCGAGCGTGTAGTTTTCGGGAAGCTGGTCCACCCGGCGGCCCATCTTGGTGGCCACGGTGATGTTGAGGTCGGGGTTGATGCCGAGGAAACGACCAATGATCTGTTCGCTCCGGCCATCCCCGTAGACGTCCGCCGTGTCGAAGAAGTTGACGCCGGCATCCACGGAGGCCTCGAGCACGGCCACTGCGTCTTCTTCCGTGACGGAGCCCCAGTCGGCCCCGAGCTGCCAGGTGCCCAGTCCGACGGTGGAAACGGACCGGGCGGTTTTGCCAAGAATGCGCTGTTCCATGGCTTCGACTATATGTTGCCGTCGCTGTTGTTTTGAGTGGCGTCCAAATCCGCGACCTTCCCCACCAGATACCGACGCTCCTGCAGGCTTCCGGTCTTCTTCGCGGCGGCGAGATACGCAGAACGGGCCTCGCCAAGCAAGCCGGCCGCCTCCAGCAAGTGCCCGCGCACGGCGTCCAGGCGGTGCCCGCGACCCAGCGCGGAATCCAGCCCTTCCAGCAGCTTCAAAGCCACCACCGGCCCCTCGACGCGGGCCACGGCCACGGCCCGGTTCAGCGTCACTACGGGGCTGGGGGCAACAGCTTCCAAGACCGTGTACAGCGCCACGATCTGCGGCCAGTCCGTCTCCGCATCTGAAGCCGCCTCGGCATGGACGGCGGCGATCGCGGCCTGCAGTTGATAGGGGCCGGGACGCCCACGGCCCAGCACGGAGGACAGCAAGGCAACGCCCTCCGTGATCTGCCCGCCATTCCAGAGGCTCCGGTCCTGCTCGGCCAGCGGAACCGGCGTCCCGTCCGGAAGCGTCCTCGCCGCGTGGCGGGACTCCGTGAGCAGCATCAGGGCCAGCAGTGCGCCCGCTTCCGGCTCGCCCGGAGCAGCGGTCACCAAGAGCCTGGCCAGCCGGATCGCTTCCGTCGTGAGGTCTTCCCGTTGCAGCGACTCACCTGAGCTTGCCGCGTAGCCTTCGTTGAAGATCAGGTACAGGACGTGAAGTACGACGCCGAGCCTCGCCTGCCGCTCGGACGGTGCCGGTTGCTCGAAGCGGCCACCGGCCTTCTGGATCGTTTGTTTCGCGCGGCTGATCCTTTGTCCCATGGTCGCTCCGGGGACCAGGAAAGCGGAGGCGATTTCCGCCGTCGTGAGTCCTCCTACTGCGCGGAGCGTCAAGGCGAGCTGCGAGGGTGCCGAGAGGGCCGGGTGGCAGCAGAGGAACATGAGGGCGAGGGTGTCGTCGGCAGCGGAAACGGTCACGTCGACCTCCATGGCCGCCACGCGGTCTTCCCGGGCACGGCGGGCGGAGTCGCTGCGCCAGGCGTCGATCAACCGTCGGGACGCAACGGACAACAGCCAGCCCTTGGGGTTATCCGGCATTCCGGACGGCCACTGCAGCGCGGCCTCGAGGAGGGCTTCCTGAACGGCGTCCTCGCAGGCATCGAATTGGCCGTGTCTACGGACCAGCACGCTGAGGACCTGCGGCGCGAGCGTGCGCAGCAGGTCCTCGATTCGCGTGTCCCGCGGGGGCTGAGTCAAAAGCTAGACCTCGGGCGGGCCGTCCGGGATGGCGCGGAGCTCCACGACTTGTGAGTACTTCACGATGCTGGAGCAAATCTCCACGGCCCGTTCCTCGCTGGCGACGTCCACTACCCAGTACCCCACCAGGGATTCCTTGGCTTCCGCGTACGGACCATCGGTGGTGATGACGCCGTCCGGGGTTTGCTTGACGAGCTTCGCGGTGCTGCCGTCAGCCAAACCCGCATTGAACACGAGCTCTCCGGACTCGGTGAGGTCCTTGTCGATCTGGATCATGAAACCGATCATTTCCTTGACCCACTCCGGATCGGCGGTTTCCATCATGCCCTCGGCCGAACCGAACATCATGATCATGTATTTCATCTCGAACTCCTTGTTGAGGGGCTCCCTGTCTGGGCGCCTTCACTCATAGGTCGGAACCGGGTGGGACATTTCTACATGGTGCCTAAAAGTTCTTAAGCCCTCGCAATGACTTCCCCGTTCGGGATGAGGAAGAAGCCATCCTCCGTGGCGCCCCAACGATGCCAGCCGGCGGCAATCCGGGCGAGGTCGGCCTCATTGGCGAAGCCATACTCCAGAGCCTGCTCGGCGAAGGCGGAGTGCAGCACCCGTTCGCTCCAGACCCGTGACTGCCAGGCACGCTGCTGTGCTGTGGCGTAGAGCCAGTTGCTGCTGCTCGGGGAAACCTGGGCAAACCCGGCTTGCTGCGCCCACGAAACCAGGCGGCGACCGGCGTCGGGCTCTGCTCCGTTGCGGCGCGCGATCCTCTGGTAGAGCTCCATCCAGTCGTCGAGTTCCGGGACCTCCGGGTACCAGCTCATGCCGTGGAAGTCGGCGTCCCGTACGGCAACGATGGCTCCCGGTTTGGCCACGCGGCGCATCTCCCGCAGGGCCGCCACTGGATCGGTGAGGTGCTGGAGCACCTGGTGCGCGTGGACCAGATCGAACGTTTCGTCCTCGAAGTCGAGATCGTAGATGTTCCCCGTTTGGAAGTCGACGTTCTCCACGCCGCGGTCCCTGGCCAGTTCGGTGGCTTGGGCAATGATGTCCGCCGAGCGGTCCAGTCCGGTCACGTGCCCGGGCGAAACCAGCCCCGCGAAATCGCACGTGATGCTTCCAGGGCCGCAGCCGACGTCGAGCACTGACGTCCCGGGGGTGAGATGGGGGATGACAAACGCGGCCGAATTCTCGGCTGTCCGTGAGGCGTGGGCCCGGACAACCGACTCGTGGTGCCCGTGGGTATAGACATCTTCAGGCTGCTGCTCGTTCATAGGGAAACGCTACAGCTTGGCCCGCCCAACTAGGTCGCATTTGTGCGCGTTTTGAGCCGTCAGAACGCGCACTACTGCGACCTAGTTGGGTTCGGGGCTAGTTGCTTCGTGGCGGGCGTCGATGGTGGCCTCAACCATGTCCGACATGAAGCGCCGGACCAGTTCCAGTTCCTCCGGGCTGTAAGCGTCCATGGCCTTACCCATCCGCATGGCCAAGGGAAGGAACATGGCGCTGCCGTCGCGATATGCCTTGGGTGTCATGTGAAGTTGGACCTGGCGTCGGTCGGTGCCGAGGCGCTCGCGGGTGAGGTGTCCGGAGGCGTGCAGGCGATCCACCAATGCGGTGGTCGCGGGGGAGCTGAGGCGCAGTTCGCTGCGCAGTACGCCCGGCGTCACGACGCGGCCCGCAGCCGAGTGGCGCATGACCACGGCCAACGCGTTCAGGTCGGTCCTGTGCATGTCATTGCGCCCGCCAGCAGCGTCTACATAGTGGTTGGCTTCGAGGGTGAAGTCCTGCAGGAGCCGGACAAGGTCCTGCGGAAGGCCCGACGGCGGCATGGCACCTTCCGGCGCGCCACTCACCGAAGCGCGGCCGCCCGCGTCCGCTGCGGGATCCCTTGGGCGCTCGTCCCACGTATCCGACATCAGCGCCCTCCTTACGTCTTTGCTGCCTTCCGGATATTACTCCCCGTCCCCGCCCAGCAAGGCATCGGCGACGAAGTCCGCTTGATTAGTTCCATGATAGAGATACTCTATAGTCTAATAAATACCCACTCGTGCCTCGGAAAGTAAGGACCCATGAAAACGCAGAAAGTGCCGTTCTGGTTGCGGTGGCTGATCCCGGTGGTGCTGGTCATCACCTGGCTGGGAATCGCTGGAGTTGGCGGCCCGACGTTTGGCCGCTTGGAGGAGGTTTCCTCCAACGACCAGGCCTCGTTCCTTCCGGCCGGGGCGGAAGCCACCGAAGCCGGTGACTGGCAGGCCAAGTTCCGCGACTCCGACGAAATCCCCGCAGTGGTCATCGTCGAGGGCGACACCGCCTTCACCCCGGCCCAGCTGGGCGAAGCAGCCCAGCTGAAAGCCGACATCGAGGCACTCAAGCTGGGGAGCGCCGTCGTCGGGCCCATCCCTTCGCAGGACGCCAAAGCGGTGCAGTACATTGTGCCCATCGCCGAGACTGACGAGATCCGTGACGTGGTCAAGGAACTGCGCGACGTGGTGCAGCCCGGCGCTCCCGACGGCATGCGGGCCTATGTCACCGGCCCGGCTGGCCTGACAGCGGACCTGGTCAACGCCTTTGGCGGCATCGACGGCATCCTGCTGCTCGTGGCGCTGGGTGCTGTGTTCGTGATCCTCCTGCTGGTGTACCGCTCGCTCGTGCTGCCGATAGCCGTTCTCCTGACCTCCGTCTTCGCCCTCTGCGCCGCGATTCTGCTGGTCTTCGGCATGGCCAAGCTCGGCTGGATCCAGCTCAACGGGCAAAGCCAAGGCATCCTGTCAATCCTGGTGATCGGTGCCGCCACGGACTACGCACTGCTGTTCGTTGCCCGGTTCCGCGAAGCGCTCACCCACACCACCAACCGGACCCAGGCAGTGCTGACGGCGTGGAAGGCATCTTTCGAGCCGATCCTCGCTTCCGGCGCCACCGTGATCATCGCGCTGCTGTGCTTGCTGTTCTCGGACCTGAACTCCAACAAGGCCCTCGGTCCCGTGGCTGCGGCGGGCATCGTCTGCTCGCTGTTCGCCGCGCTCACCCTGCTTCCTGCGTTCATGGCGCTGCTGGGCCGCGCAGCTTTCTGGCCCTTCCGTCCCAAGCTGCTGCCCGACGACGAACGCGAACCCGAGCTGATCACCGGCCTTGAGGGGCAAAAGGGTCTGTGGCGGCGCGTGGGTTCCTTGGTTTCACGCCGACCGCGCGTGGTGTGGATCGCCTCGGTGCTGCTCCTGGTGGTGGCCTCGGCGGGTGTCCTCCAGTTGAAGGCCAACGGTGTTCCGCAGACCGACGTCATCCTGGCCAAGTCCGACGCCGTCGACGGCCAGGACGCGCTGGCGAGGCATTTCGACGCCGGCAGCGGCAGCCCCGTCGTCGTGGTTGCCTCCCAAGGCGCCGCGCAGCAGGTGCTGGACAAGGTCAAGGCTGCCAACGGCGTAGGCGACGCCTACCTGCTGGGCGAGGGTAGCGTGCCGATTACCGGCGCACCGGGTGCACCGGCTGATCCCGCCGTCCGCGATGGCCGTGTGCTCATCAACGCGACGCTCAACAGCGCAGCCGATTCGATCGAAGCTGAGGACACGGTGAAGTCGCTGCGTGTCTCGGTCAAGGAAGTGGACCGCGACGCCCTGGTCGGCGGGGTCACCGCCACAGCCCTGGACACCAACACCACGGCCCAACGCGACCTGACAGTGATTATTCCGATCGTGCTGGTGGTCATCCTGTTCATCCTGATGCTCCTGCTCCGGTCGGTGGTGGCGCCGGTGCTTCTGGTGCTGTCCGTGGTCCTGTCCTACGGCGCGGCCATGGGCGTTTCGGCCTGGGTATTCAACGGGATCTTCCAGTTCTCCGGTGCCGACGCCACGGTTCCGCTGTTCGGTTTCGTGTTCCTGGTGGCCCTGGGCGTGGATTACAACATCTTCCTGATGAGCCGCGTCCGCGAGGAATCGCTCAAGCATGGAACGAGGCCGGGCATCCTCCGGGGACTCGGCGTGACGGGCGGCGTGATCACCTCCGCCGGAGTGGTCCTCGCGGCGACCTTCGCCGCGCTGGGCGTCATTCCCATCATGTTCCTGGTGCAGTTGGCCTTCATCGTGGCCTTCGGTGTGCTGCTGGATACCGTGCTGGTGCGCTCGCTCTTGGTCCCAGCATTGGCCTACGACATCGGGGACAAGATCTGGTGGCCCAGCAAGCTGGGGCGCGGTAAGCCGTCCGCTTCCGTGAAGGAACGCGAGGCGTCTGGCGTCCGCTAGGCCTTGATTGCCGGGCGGGTACTTGCTGCACTTGAACAAGTACCCGCCCGGCGTCATGCCTGCCCAGCCAAGGAGATTTCATGAGCAAGGAACAGCTGATCATCATCGGGTCCGGTCCTGCCGGTTACACGGCCGCGATCTACGCTGCACGGGCCGGGCTTGAGCCGCTGGTCCTGGCCGGATCGGTGACAGCTGGCGGAGCCCTCATGAACACCACGGAAGTGGAGAACTTCCCGGGCTTCCCCGAAGGGATCCAAGGGCCGGAATTGATGGACGGACTACAGGCCCAGGCGGAAAAGTTCGGCGCAAAGATAGTGTTCGACGACGTCACGTCCGTTTCGCTGCGAGGCCACCTTAAGTCGGTGGTCACCGGGGCAGGGGAGACCCACGAGGCTCCGGCGGTCATCCTGGCTACCGGCTCTGCCTACAAGGAACTCGGCCTGCCGGAAGAGAAGAAGCTCAGCGGACACGGAGTTTCCTGGTGTGCCACGTGCGATGGCTTCTTCTTCCGCGATCAGGACATCATCGTGGTGGGCGGGGGCGACTCCGCCATGGAGGAAGCGACCTTCTTGACGCGGTTCGGGAAGTCCGTGACCGTCGTCGTGCGCAAGGGTGAGCTGCGCGCCTCCCGGATCATGGCGCAGCGGGCCAAGGACAACCCGAAGATCAGCTTCGCGTGGAACTCTGCCGTCACGGCCATCCACGGTGATGCCAAGGTTACAGGGGTGACGCTGACGGATACACGTTCCGGGGAAACCCGGGAGCAGGCGGCGACGGGCATTTTCGTGGCGATTGGGCACCTGCCCCGCACGGAGCTGTTGGGTGGCCAGGTGGATCTCGATGCCGAGGGCTACATCAAGGTGGATTCACCCACCACGTGCACCAACCTGTCGGGCGTCTTTGCTTGCGGGGACGCTGTGGACCACCGCTACCGCCAGGCCATCACTGCAGCGGGTACGGGTTGTTCAGCGGCCTTGGATGCCGAGCGCTACCTCGCTGCGTTGGAGGATGCAGACAGCATCGCGACGGCGCTGGTGGAGGAGCCGACGCACTTCTAGCCTCCGGCAGCAGTTACTTGGTCTCGTTGGGGTGGTGCGTATGCACTTGCTCCAGATAGACAACTTGGTCGACGACGAAGAACCAAATTCGGGCATCACCCTTGAGCGTTGGCTTGTGCTGCCAGCGCTCGTGCGTTGAACCCTGATGAGAGACCAAGCCTAATTCGCCGCGCAACGGGTAGTTGGTGGGCGTCATGACCTGGGGTGTCTGGGTGAGGAAGTCCCAAGAGTCCGTCAACGCATTGCGGATGGTTGCGCGCAGATCAATCCATCCGCGCTTTGCCTGGACCGATGCGAAGCGAAGATCGTACTCGCTCTTCTTGGTGGGGCGCTCAACCTTTGACTCCTTCGCCATGCCTACGGACGCTCTACGGGTTCAGATTCTTCAAGCCATTCAATGGGCTCCTTGCCCAGGCCGGCTGCAAGTGCCGTTGCCGATTCACGCCAAGCGGTTAGCTCGGCAATCGCCAAGTGAGGCTGATTTGTAGCGAAGGAGGCTCGGGCAGCGGCCAAGACCTCACTCGCGCAAGTTTCCTGGTCAGCCTTGCTCAGCGCCAGCATCCATGGGAACCGGTCGCTCATGCGGCACGCCAAGGTCCCCTCGGTGCTCGTGGAGACCGCTACGAGTTGTGCGGCTAGTTCCAGCAGGGAAGCCCGCGCGCGATCTGCGCTCTCGGACATCAGCACGAGCGCTTCACCGTCACGACGGGTGACCCGGACCGGATGGTCAGCTGCGGCCGCGAAGACCTCAGCGGAAGACCTGCTGAGCTCAGACGATTGGAACGTAGTCCTTGACGTGGTGGTAGTGCTCATACCTACAGTGTATTCAGAACATATTCTGAATGGAAGGCGGTCTGAGTCGCTCAGGCGTTGATCAGGCTCCGCTCGCGGTAGCCGTCCGCAGCATAGACACCAAGGACGCGGACCTCCGTGGTGAAGAACTCCAGCTCCTCCAGGGCGCGTCGGAGGCGGGCATCCTCGGGGTGGCCCTCGACGTCGGAGATGAACATGGTGGCCGCGAACTCGTTGCCCACCATGTAGCTCTCCAGGCGGGTCATGTTGAGCCCGTTGGTAGCGAACCCGCCCAGCGCCTTATAGAGGGCCGAGGGGACGTTCCGGACGCGGAATACGAACGAGGTGATCGCGGGACCCGGCAGTTCTTCCTTGGTGGGAAGCGCGCGCTCGCGGGCCAGGACCACGAACCGGGTGGTGTTGGTGGGATCATCCTCGACGCCGGAGGCCAGGACGTCGAGCCCGTACAGCCCGGCGGCCAGCGGGGGAGCGAGCGAGAGCTTGCGGGGATCGTTCCAGTCCCTGACTTCGCGGGCAGACCCTGCGGTATCCCCGGCGATCACGGGCTTCAGGCCTGCTTCGCGGATGATGCGCCGGCACTGGCCCAACGCGTGGATGTGGCTGTGGACCTCGGTAGCGCCCTCGATGGTGCTGCCGGGAATGCCCAGCAGGTCGAAGCGGATGGGAAGGAAGTATTCGCCAACAATCTGCAGGTTCGACTGTGGAAGCAGGACGTGGATGTCCGCCACGCGGCCCGCGATGGAGTTCTCGATCGGGATCATGGCAAGGTCTACTTCCCCGGTGGAGACGAGTTCAAAGGCGTCCTCAAAGCTGGCGCAGGGCACGCTTTCGAGTTCGGGGAACATTTCCTTGCAAGCGAGGTCCGAGTTGGCTCCGGGTTCGCCTTGGTACGCGATCTTCTGGGACATGGTGCTCATGGTTTCATGCGGGGTATGGGGCTGCGCAAAAGCGTCCACCGTATGGCCTTCGGCACCCAACTGGGTCGCATTTGTGCGCGTTTTGAGCCGTGAAAACGCGCTTAACTGCGACCCAGTTGGGTGACGCGGGAGGGGAGTTAGCCGTTGATGATCTGCGGAACGCCCAGGTGCTTGAGGCCTTCTGCGCCGAATTCGAGGCCGTAGCCGGACTGCTTCGCTCCGCCGAAGGGGACGCGGGGGTCCACGGCGCCGTGCTTGTTGATCCATACGGTTCCGGCCTGGATGCGGGCGGCGACTTCGCGGGCGGCGGCCGGGTCGGAGGACCAGACTGAGGCGCCGAGTCCGACGTCGAGCGCGTTTGCCTTGGCGATGGCCTCATCGACGGTGCTGTATTTGATGATCGGCAGGGCCGGGCCGAACTGTTCTTCGGCGACAAGCGGGTTGTCGTTGTCGATGTCCGCCACGAGTGTGGTGGGGTAGAAGTTGCCAGGCTGGTCGGTGTCGGGGTTGCCGCCCACGAGGATCCGGGCGCCGGAGTCCTTCGCTGCGTCTACCAGGCGGGCGACGATGTCGTATTGCTGGCGGTTCTGCAGGGGGCCGAGGACGTTGTTCTCGTCGAGACCGTTGCCCATCGGCATGGACGAGGCGACTGCTGCGAGTTCGGTGCAGACGGCCTCGTACTGGGACTCGTGGACGTAGAGGCGCTTCAGCGCCGCGCAGGTTTGGCCGGTGTTGATGAACGCGCCCCAGAACAGGCCTTCGGCGATTGCCTTGGGGTCCGAATCGGGCAGGACGATGCCGGCGTCGTTGCCGCCGAGTTCCAGGGTGAGGCGCTTGACCGTGTCCGCGGACGAGCGGATGATCGCCTTGCCCGTGGCGGTGGAGCCGGTGAACATGACCTTGCCGATGGCCTTGTGGGAAGCGAGCGCCTCGCCGACGTCGCGGCCGCCGGACACTACGGAGACCAGGCCTTCGGGCAGTTCCTGGTTGATGATCGAGATCAGCGCGAGCACGGACAGTGGCGTGTATTCGGAGGGCTTGACCACCACGGAGTTGCCCATCCGCAGGGCCGGGGCGATCTGCCACACGGTGATCATCATGGGCCAGTTCCAGGGTCCGATGGCACCCACGACGCCGATGGGCCGGTAGTGCAGTTCGGCGCGGGTTTCGCCGTCGTCCACTACTACTTCGGGTTCCAGCGGGGTGCCGGCCGTGGCGCGCAGCCAGGCGGCGCAGGCGCCCACTTCGAAGCGGGCGTTCGGGCCGTTCAGCGGTTTGCCCTGCTCGCGGGAGAGCAGTTGGGCGAGTTCTTCGGCGGAGCGTTCGACGGCGTCGGCTGCTTTCAGGAGCGCGGCGGACCGGGCGTCGTGGCCCAAGGCAGCCCACGCGGGTTGGACGGCAGCGGCAGTAGCAATGGCGGCTTCGAGGTCTTCGACCGTGTGGACCGGGGCCTCGCCGACGGCTTCGCCCGTGGCGGGATCGAAAATGGTGCGGCTGTTCTGGCCGGGGGCTGCGGTGATCGAGGCCAGCAGGGCGTCGTAAGTCTCCATTGGTACTCCGCTCGGTAGTAAGTCTTGGCGGCCGGTGAGGCGCGCGGCGATGGTTCCAGTGTGGTTGGCGTCACGTGGAGTGGTCTTGTCATTGGACGAACAGGCCTTGACGGCAAGCGAACGCTTTAGGTTCACTTGGCTTTCGCTACCTGCCGGTATGCTCCACAATCGATCTTGTGACTCTCGCTTCCCTCGCTGCATTTGCCGGTCTTTGCCTGATTCTGTCCGTGACTCCCGGTCCGGACACCTTCCTGGTGCTTCGCATCGCGTTGAACAGACCGTCGGCGGGGATCGCCGCGGCAGCCGGTTCTGCGATCGGTGCCATCGTGTGGGCCGCACTGGTGGGGGTTGGCCTCGCCGCGATCCTGGAGCAGTCTGCGGAGTTGTTCCGCTGGATCAAGATCGCCGGCGGCCTGTACCTGCTGTACCTGGGTGTTTCGTCGTTCATCAAGTCGCGCCGCGCAGCCAAGGCCGGTGCTGCCGGGTCCGCCGAAGAGCCGCTGCCCTACAACCGCCTTTCGGCCCTCGGCGCGGGTGCGCTCTCGACGCTCCTCAACCCCAAGGTGGGCCTGTTCTACCTCGCCGTGGTTCCGCAGTTCATCCCGCACGGCGGCGACACCATGGGCACGTCCCTCATCCTGGGCGTCGTCGTGGCCGTGATTGCCTTCGCGTACCTCTCGATGATCGCCGTGGTGGCGTTCAAGGCGATGCGGTGGCTGAAGAAGCCGAAGGTGAGCACCGTCGTCGAGCGTACGTCCAGCGGAATCATTGCGGGACTGGGTGTGGGAGTGGTGGCGTCGGGGGCTACGAGCTAGGCCGCTCAGCTCAGCGACGAACGCAGGCGTTCAACGCCGTCGGCACCCTCTGGTACTTGTTCCATAAGCCCTGGTTCATTGGCAAGGCGACCAAGCATGTTTGCCAGGTGGTCCCGTTCAGCGCGCTTGTAGGTGACGCCGCGAAGGTCTGAGGCCCGGACAACGGATGCCAAGGCAAGAAAGTCGTCGATGTGTCGCTGCCGCAGGGGATCGTTGATGATTGAAAGCGCCCCCGCCTCGCCGATAAGGCTGCCGAGGAGCGTGGGTCGGTTTACATATCCGGACGCTGATCCTGCTTGAACGTCGACGGTCTCGGAACGGTCGAGGGCCTGCTGGCTGGCCGGAGCGGCAATTGTGGTCCCGCCCGTGACTCCGCGTCGCTTCTCGGCGCGTTCACCCAGATAGCGCGGGATGAGAACATCAATCAGAGCCTTGTCGCGCTTCCATCGATGTTGGTACCCCTCCGGGGATTCCCCCACAGATTCGAAGCCAAGGTTCACGAGGAGTTCGGTGAAGTCGTGAAGCATCGTCGGGTATGCCCGGATGTCCAGCGCCAAATCGGCGTCCTTCGTAGCCCGCACATACGGTGCGCCCCGCTCCACAGCGTGCAGGTAGACCGCCTGGCCTCCAACCAGAACCCACCCCTTTGGCATCGCTTTGTGGATTTCGAAGACAGCCTGCCATGCTTCCTGCTGTTCGGCGAACATTGCGGGAAGTTCAATGGGCATGAATACTCCTGAGGATTTCGCGTGCTGCCTGCTGTTCGCGGACACCGGGCCGCTCGGCCAAGTCTGCCGCCACCACAAGCGGCGGAAGTTCGTCTGGGATTCGTTCAGCGGCCCTAAGGACGACATTGGGCCTGTTGCCCGGAAGTGCCGGAACCAGGAACCAATCCTTGGCGACGTCCTTGAGATCGTCGCGTTCCACGTAGGCTTCCACCTCTGAGTTGGCCAGCAACCCGGACCGTGGATGCGAGACTCCGGAGAGGTGGATTCGGTTGTCCTCGCGAAGCTCGGGAATGTCAGCCGGGCTGGAGGAGAACTCGAACTTTTCGGCGCGGTTGGCCAGCCACGCCGCAACAAGCTCCAGCGAATCGGGGGAGTCCTGCAATCGGCTGACGCGTTGCTTGAGACGATGCTTCTCGACGGGCGAGGGTTTCAAGTCATCGAGGAGGGAGTGCCTGAGGCTGTCGTCCCAGAAGCACGACATGAGTTGCCAAGCACTGCGTTCGGACAGCGGCCGGCCAGCCGGCTTTCCGGGCCGGTACTGGGCGGCGTCAGCTTCTTCAACGATCCAGCGTCCACCTACCCGCTGTCCGCGAATGCGGCCGGATTGGACGAGTTGCCGTGCTCGGCTCTGGTTGACGTTGAGGCGCTTCGCCAGTTCGGGGATGCTGAGTGCCATTTCATAATGGTATCGGTATCGCTATGAATATGTAATGACTTCGAGAGCCTGGAATTACATATTCGTAGCGCTTCCGCCAGGAATGTGTAATCGAGGGTTGGGGTAGGCGGGACCTGACTCAGGCGGCCAGCAGCGTCAAATAGTTGTCCAACTGCCCCTCGAGGTTGATGGAAAAGTGCTCCGCCGGGGACAGTGCTGCCACGATTTGGGCGCCCAGCATCATGTTGAGCAGGTGATCGGCGACGGCGGCGTCCCCGATGGGCGTGGCAATCTCGCCGGCCGCGCGGGCTGCTGCGGTATGTGCGGCGATGGTGGCGTGCCACTGGCTCATGGATTCGCTGTGCAGGGCTGCCATGTCCGGATCACTGAGGGCCTTCTGCCAGAACGGGATGACGATCCGGGCTTCATTGACGCGTTCCTCGTCGAGGGGGAGCACCTCGGTGCAGAACGACCGCAGGGCGGCCAGTCCAGAAAGTCCTTCCGTTACTAGGGCGATGCGCTGGTTGGTCCGGTTGAAGACGTGTCCAAACGCGGACGTGAGCAGCAGGTCCTTGGTGGGGAAGTAGGGCTTCAGGGCCCCGTTGGCGAAGCCTGCTTCGATGGCGATTTCCCTCATGGTGGCACCTTCAATGCCCAGTCTGGCGATGATCCGCCACGTGGCATCCACCAGTTCGAGGCGTCGTTGATCGTGGTCAACAATCTTTGGCACGAAGGGGGCTCCCGGAAAAATAATCGGCGGACAGGTCTTGTGACCCATCTTACGTTTTGGTTATTCTCTACAGCAATAGAAAATAAATCCTGACCCGTCGAGGTCCCGGACAAGAGGCAGCCATGACGCCCACAGCAACTGACATTTCCACCCAATACGGCCTGGCCACAGCTGAAGAGATCACCACGGTGCAAGGCGTCCTGCAGGCCTCCGGACACCTCGGGGACGCCAAGCGGATCGCTTACCTCGGCCTGGTGGATCCGTCCCGCGGCACCGCGGAACCTGACCGCAGGTTCCGCGTTTTCATCCACGACATCTCCGGAGGAGCACCCACCGACGTCCTCGTCTCCGCCGCCCGCGGAGAGGTGCTGTCCGCCGTCGAGCTTGATACCAAGGTGTCCGGCGAACTGCCGGTGCTCGAGGAAGAGTTCGAGGTTGTGGAGACGCTCCTGGCGACGGATGAGCGGTGGCTGGCTGCCCTGGCTGCCCGCGACCTCGACGTCGCAAAGGTACGCGTTGCCCCGCTGTCCGCAGGCGTTTTCGAGTACGAGGAAGAGCGCGGCCGGCGCATCCTCCGCGGCCTGGCCTTCGTGCAGGACTTCCCGGAAGACAGCGCCTGGGCCCATCCCGTTGACGGCCTGGTGGCCTACGTGGACGTAGTGAATAGGGAAGTCACCCAGGTGATCGACCTCGGCGTGATGCCCATTCCCGCCGAGCACGGCAACTACACGGACCCTGAGCTGACGGGACCCCTTCGCGACACGCAGAAGCCGATCAGCATCACGCAGCCTGAAGGCCCCAGCTTCACCGTTACGGGCGGCAACCACGTGGAGTGGGAAAAGTGGAGTGTCGATGTTGGCTTTGATGTCCGTGAAGGCGTGGTCCTGCACAACCTGGCCTTCAACGATGGCGACAAGAAACGCCCCATCATCAACCGCGCGTCGATCGCCGAAATGGTGGTTCCCTACGGTGATCCTTCGCCCATCCGGTCGTGGCAGAACTACTTCGATACCGGCGAATACCTCGTGGGCCAGTACGCCAACTCCCTGGAACTGGGCTGCGACTGCCTGGGCGACATCACCTACCTCAGCCCGGTGATCAGTGACGCCTTCGGCAACCCCCGCGAAATCCGCAACGGCATCTGCATGCACGAGGAAGACTGGGGCATCCTCTCCAAGCACTCGGATCTGTGGACGGGTATCAACTACACCCGCCGCAACCGCCGCCTGGTGATCTCCTTCTTCACCACCATCGGCAACTACGACTACGGCTTCTACTGGTACCTCTACCTGGACGGCACCATCGAATTCGAAGCCAAGGCCACCGGCATCGTGTTCACCTCGGCGTTCCCGGAGGGCGGCTCGGACAACATTTCCCAGCTCGCTCCGGGCCTGGGCGCACCCTTCCACCAGCACCTGTTCAGCGCCCGACTGGACATGGCCATCGACGGTTTCACCAACCGCGTCGAAGAAGAGGATGTGGTCCGCCAGGCCATGGGGCCGGGCAACGAACGCGGCAACGCCTTCTCCCGCAAGCGCACCGTCCTCACTAAAGAATCCGAAGCAGTCCGCGAATCCGACGCCAAGGTTGGCCGCACCTGGATCATTTCCAACCCGGAATCGAAGAACCGCCTGGGCGAACCCGTTGGCTACAAACTCCACGCCGAAAACCAGCCCACGCTCCTGGCCGACCCCGGCTCCTCGATCGCCCGCCGCGCGGCCTTCGCCACCAAGGATGTCTGGGTCACCCGCTACGCCGACGAGGAACGCTACCCCACGGGCGACTTCGTCAACCAGCACTCCGGCGGCGCCGGACTTCCGGCCTACGTGGCCCAGGACCGCGACATCGACGGCCAGGACATCGTTGTCTGGCACACCTTCGGCCTGACCCACTTCCCGCGCGTCGAGGACTGGCCGATCATGCCCGTGGACACCGTCGGCTTCAAGCTCCGCCCCGAGGGCTTCTTTGACCGGAGCCCCGTGCTGGACGTGCCCGCGAACAGCTCGGGTTCGAGTTGCCACGCCGCTCCCGGTGAGACTGCTGCTGAGACAGCGCACGGCGAAGCCTCCGGGCACTGCCACTAGCCATGGCGATCACTGCGGGACGGGTCCGCTCCAACGGACCCGTCCTTCACCCCAGGATCTGCGCCGCTATCACGGCCGTCTCCTGCCTGACCCACCTCTGGCTCGCCGCTTCCGGACACCACGACGCCTGGATCGGCTTGGTCATGGTGGCCCTGGCCGCGGTCTGCGTCCCGTGCACTGTCCACATCTGGCGCCACAGCCGGGTGGGTGCGCTTCACCAAGTCACCGTCTCAGCCCTCGCCATGGTTACCCTGCACGCCGTGCTGCTGCTCGGAGCCGGCGGTTCCGGGCACGCGCACGGCGGCAGGCCGGCGTCGGGCGCTGTTGATACCGCCGGGGCTGCCCAACTGTTGTTGGTGATCGGCTTGGAAATCACGACGGCGTTACTCGCCGCGACGCTCGTGGCCCGGCTTCGGCGTCGGGCGACCGTGGGGAGCTAGAGATCCGCCGCCGTGTGTAGAGCTGCCACTACATCCGCCGTGCGATTGATTGATTCACGATGAATCACTCGCGTAGACTGAGCGTGAGGAAAGAAGGTCGCCATGATCGTGATGAACAACGATATTGCTGCTTTGCACCGTGGCGCGTTGCAGCGTCAGGCCCGGCAGCGCGTGGATTTGCTTGATGAACTGCGTGCGGTTCACAATGCCTCCTCGCGGGGGATGAACCAGCGTGAGATCGCTGATGTTCTGGTGACCAGTCAGGCAAAAGTGCATCGAATGCTGAAGGCCATCGAACGTCGACCGGAGGTACTGTCGGCCGAAGAGCCGGAGGAGATCATCCTTCGCGCATTTGCTTACGACACCCCCAGAGCGGAACTTCTCCAAAAGTTGAAGTCCCTGACCTACACGGATGGTGAGGATGCCCCGTACCCGCATGAGGGCCGGCTTCCCGGAACATGGGACCAGGTTGTAGGAGCGTTCGCCCAGGATCTCCTGAATGAGTCCGAATTCAATGAGGTCAGGGCGGCTGTTGGCCGCTGAAAGGGAGGCTGTTCATGCCGCGCTGACCGACTTATATGGTCCTGGTAATGATCTGGAGCAAGCTCCGGATCTTCTCTTGGCCTACTTTGACGACGCAACAGTGGTCCGCTTGGCAAAGGCATTCATGGCCCGGCAGCAGGATGTTATGACGGCGGGCCATGCAGTTGTTATCGCCGCAGGTCCCCCTGGAGCAGGCAAGACCGAGGCGCTGAAGACGTTGGACCTTAAGGGATACCGCCTTATTGACCCCGACGATGCCAAGGACCTGATCCTGGACGACGCTGAACGTCACGGCTTGTTGAGTTACCGCCACAAATACACACTGCCCGACGGCAAGCCCGTAGGAGTACGGGAGTTGGCCTCCCACGTTCACACTATTTCCACAAGAACAACCAACCTGGTCAGGCAGATGGCGCTCGCTACAGGCGAGAACGTCGTCATCGACGGCACCTTGTCATGGGAAAAATTGCCCGCGCAGTACATCGACGAGCTCTTCATGTCCCGCTACGAGGAAGTGGACATTGTTGATGTCGAAACAATCAGGGAAACCGCGATCGAACGAGCGCGACAACGGTGGTGGTCAGGCAGGTTGCAAGATCCTGTGATGGGCGGAAGATTCGTGCCGGATGCTGTCATCGAGCACTGCTACACCAGCGGTCCCGAGTCGATCTGCGCAGCCAATGCACTGAAACTGGCGAAGATGGCCGCAGATACCGTCGGCCGCGGTACGCTGCGTCGTTTTGATGTCGACCAAGCCACCGGCAAGGTCAGGCCCAGCAACGTAATCACCTTCGAATAGCACCGTCAACCCGGGCAACACATCAGGGCGCGGAAGGCCTGTCACCCCTTGCCATGGCCAGCCACGGTGCCACAATTGAGCCATGGCCGCAGCATGGTCAATTCGTGAGGGTTTCCGTGCCGGGCCGGATCCGGATGCTTTGCGCCGCCCGTTGTTCATTGCCGCCGTCGTTGTCTTCGCCCTGGTAGTCCTGACCGAGGTGGGCATGGCCCTGGTCCTGGGCCAGACCGCCGTCGATCCTGTCTCCCCGGGTGACGCCGACAAGCTGGGCGTTCCGCTGGAGGTTTTCCTCAAGACACAGAAAGCCGATGCCGATCCTCCGGGGGCGGGCATCGGCTTTCTGGCGTTCCTGGATGGGCTGTTGCTGTTCACGGTGGTGATGCTGGGGCTCAGCCTCATGATGAACCTGCGCACCTATGGGCGGGTCCAAGGAATTGCCACGTTGATCGTGACCCTGCTGTGGGTGATCGCGGCGTTCCTGACGACCTTGCTCGCGTTGGCCAAACTGTTCCTGATGATCGGGCTGTTCGTCGCGACGCCCTTCGGAACCATTGCCTACCTGGCGTTGTGGGGGAGCTTCCCGAAAGGGCAGGCCGCGGCCATTCTCGGCTTGCTGCTGCTGCTGAAGATCGTGTTCGCGGTGCTGCTGATCCTGAGCCAGCCGAAGTTCCTCAAGGTCACCGGCCTGGTGATCCTGCTGGTGATCTCCGTGTTGCTGCAGGTGGTCCTCGGGCTGATCCACGGGTTCCTGCCGGGGCCGTTGGTGTCCATCGGGGACCAGTTTTGGGCGCTGGTGACCGTGGTGGTGGCGCTGGTGTGGGCCTTGATCATGCTCATCGGGTCCATTCCGGCGATCATCAACGCGCTGCGGGTGAGTGGTTCGGCGGGGGATTAGCTCGGCTACCTGTGCGCCGGGTTCGCGGGAAGCCTGCCTGTTCGTGCGGAAGCTTCCCCACGAACGGGCAGCTTTCCCGCGGTTTCGCGGCAGAGTTACAGCGCAACCCGCGTCAGCTTGTCCGGATTCGAGATCTGCCGCAACCCGCGGATGCCGCCGTCAGGGCCGCCGTCGAGCACTAAGACGTCGGCGCGGCCCGAATGCCGGAGCACCAGCGCCGGCCCGCCGTTCACGTCGATGAGATCGGCAGTGACTGGCTGCAGGGCGGCGGCCTTCCCGAGGATGCCCAGGAAGAACCGTGCGATCCGGGCTGCACCGAATAGCGGGTTCATGGCACTCTTGACCTTGCCTCCGCCGTCGGCCCACAGCACAGCATCCCGGTCCAGCATGGCCACAACGGTGTCAATCTCGCCGTTCTCAATGGCGAGCACCAGCTTCTCCAAGGCGGCGCGGTCCTTGGCCCGAGGGGCAGGCGCGTCGGGGTCAATGTCCAAACGGCGTTCCGAACGCGAAATCATCTGGCGTATTGCGGCCGGGGTCTTGTCCAGGATTTCCCCGATCTCCGGGGCGGACATCCCGAAGGCGCGGTGCAGCACCAGGGCCGCCCGGGCCTCGGGTGCCAATTGCTCGGCAAGGTGCAGCAAGGTCAACGACAACAGCTCGCGGTTGGCCAGTGTTTCTTCCGGAAGCCGGGCCGTGTCCACTGGTTCGGGCAACCAAGGGCCGGTGTAGTCCTCCCGGATGGCAGCGAGTTGGCGGACCCGGTCCACGGAGCGCCGGACGCACACCGTAGTCAGCCACGCCGGCCAGGAGTCAACGCTGGAACGCCGTTCCTGACGGACGGCGTCCATCGCGACTTCCGAGACAACGTCCTCGGCATGCCCGAAGTCGCCCAGCATCCTGTAGGCGATGCCCAGGAGGCGGTTCCGTTCGCTTTGCCACGCCGCCGTGGCCGAGACTGCAAGCGTCATGCTGCCACGTTACCGCTCAGACCAGCGGGTTCTTCTCGTCCAGCGGTGGCTCCATCTGTGTGCTCACGGCGATCCGGTTCCAGACGTTGATGGTGGAGATCGCCAGGATCAGGGCACCCATTTGGCCATCGTCAAAGTGCGTTGCTGCGGCGTTCCAGATCTCGTCGGTGACGGTGTCCGGCCCGAGTTGCGTGACGGCATCGGTCAGGGCGAGCACGGCCTGTTCGCGGGCATCGAAGAAGACTTTTGAATGCTGCCAGGCTGCGACGGCGTGAAGTTTGCGGGACGGGATGCCGCGCTTGGCGCCCTCGGTTGCGTGCATGTCCACACAGAATCCGCAGCCGTTCAGGATGGAGGCACGGAGCTTGATGAGTTCATACAGGTCCGGGTCCACGGACTTGCGGGCGTAGCCTTCCAACCCGATGACGGCGGCGTAGCCGAGCTTGTTGCTCCGGCCCATGTTGATGCGTGGCATGGTGTTCGTCCTTTCGAAGTGTTCCTTACATCAGGGATGTCGGATGGGAGCCCGGAAGTGTGACAGAGTCGAATCCGTGCGAGCAGTGATCTTTGACGAAGTCCGTAGCCAGCCCGAGGTGCGGGAGGTTCCGGTTCCGGAAGCCCCGCCCGGCGGCGTGGTGGTGAAGGTTGTGGCCACCGGAATGTGCCGCAGCGACTGGCACGCCTGGGCCGGGCATGACGATATTGCCATGCCACATGTCCCGGGCCACGAACTCGCTGGGGTGATTGCCGCCGTCGGGCCTGGCGTGCAGCACTGGGACGTCGACGACCGCGTGACCGTTCCCTTCGTCTGCGGCTGCGGAAAATGCGAATGGTGCCTGGCCGGCGAAGCGCAGGTATGCCCCGACCAGGAGCAGCCGGGCTTCACTCACTGGGGTTCCTTCGCCGAATATGTGGCCCTCCACGCGGCCGACAGCAACTTGGTTGCCATCCCGGACAGCGTTGAATTCACGACGGCGGCCAGCCTCGGCTGCCGCTTCGCCACCGCCTACCGGGCGCTCGCGGCCCGGGCGGAGGTCAAGCCAGATGAATGGGTGACCGTGGTGGGAGCAGGGGGTGTTGGGCTGAGCGCGGTGATGATTGCCAAGGCCATGGGGGCCAGGGTCATCGCGGTGGATCGGAACCCGGAGGCGCTGGCTGTGGCGGCGCAACTGGGAGCGGACCATACTGTGCTGGCGGACGGCACCGACATTCCGGCAGCAGTCAGCGTCCTCTCCGGCGGAGGCAGCCACGTGGCCGTTGACGCCGTCGGAAGTGAACAGACGTGCGCCGACGCGATCCTGAGCCTTCGTAGGCGGGGGCGGCACGTCCAAATCGGCCTGTTGCCGTCCATCAACGGCAACCCGCAAGTGCCCATGGCCCGCGTGATCGGCTGGGAACTCGACCTGCTGGGCAGTCACGGCATGGCCGCAGTGGATTATCCCGGCATGATGGCACTGATCGAGGAGGGTCGGCTCCAGCCGCAACTGCTGATCGAACGGACCATCGGGCTTGACGAAGCAGCAGCACTGTTGCCCGGCTTCGACAAGGCAACCGTGGCGGGCATGACCATGATCGACCCGACGCGCTAGGACGAGCGTGCTCTCCCAAGTAGGGGACAGCACATGCACTACTGAGCGCTCAGTGGGACATGTGCTGTCCCCTACTTGGGCGGGTTAGTCCGCGGGGCGGTTGCGGTACGCCGCGAGGAAGTGGGAGATCCGGCGCACGGCTTCTTCGATGTCCCGCACGTTGGGCAGGATCACGAACCGGAAATGGTCCGGCGTGGGCCAGTTGAACGCCGTGCCGTGGGAGACGAGGATCTTCTGCTCCTGGAGGAGTTGGAGGACGAACTTCTCGTCGGACTCGATGGGGTAGATCTCGGGATCGAGCCGCACGAACAGGTACATGGCTCCGGCGGCAGGGACGCAGGAAACACCGGGGATGGCAGTGAGCAATTTCCAGGCGAGATCGCGCTGTTCGCGCAGGCGTCCGCCCGGTGCAATGAGTGCTTCGATGCTTTGGTATCCGCCCAGGCAGGTCTGGATGGCGTGTTGGGCGGGGACGTTGGAACACAAACGCAGGGATGCGAGCAGCTCCAGGGACTCCCGGTACGCGGCCGTGGCGGCCAAGGGTCCCGTCACGGCAACCCAACCGGCGCGGTAACCGGGCATGCGGTAGGCCTTCGAGAGCCCGCTGAAGGTGAGAACGCAGATGTCGTCCGCAATGGACGCTGTGTGGATATGCGGGGCGTCGACGTAGCGGATCTTTTCGTAGATCTCGTCCGAGAACAGCACCAGATCATGCTTTCGCGCCAAAGAAGCGAACTGGTCCAGGATGTGCCGCGGGTAGACCGCGCCCGTGGGGTTGTTTGGATTAATGATGACGATGCCGCGCGTGCGCGGGGTGATCTTGGCTTCGACGTCGGCCATGTTCGGCCACCAGTTCTCGTCCTCATCGCAGAGGTAGTGCACGGCCTTGCCACCCGTGAGCGTGACGGTGGCCGTCCAAAGCGGGTAGTCAGGGGCGGGGATGAGGATTTCGTCGCCGTTTTCCATGAAGGCCTGCAGCGTCATGGAGATGAGTTCGCTGACGCCGTTGCCGATGAAGACGTCCTCCACGCCGATGTTCATCAGACCGCGGGTTTGGTAGTACTGCGAGATCGCGGTCCGGGCGGAGAAAATGCCCTTGGAATCGCTGTACCCCTGCGCGCCACGGATGTGGTGGATCATGTCCACCACCACGGACTCCGGCGCTTCCAGCCCGAAAGGTGCGGTGTCCCCGAGGTTCATCTTGAGGATGCGGTGACCCTCGGCTTCCATGGCCTTGGCCGCCTGGAGGATGGGCCCACGGAGTTCGTACCGGACGTTCTGGAGTTTGCTGGAGTGCTGCATCGGACGCATGGTTGATCTTTTCATGTCACAGGGCCCAGCGTGTAAACCCGTCTCAAGGTTGCAGCCTTTGGACGCAGAACTGCGGATTGGTCATGCAGATGTTGGGCAGTGGGTCGACGACGATGATCGACCTCGGCTCGGTCCGCACAAGCACCAGCGCGTTGACGTTGACCTTGGTTCCGACGTCCGGGTTCACGCCCACCACAATGCACGGCCGGAACAGCGGCTCAAAGGCGGAGCCAAAGCACTGCGATCCCTGCGTGAAGTCCAATTGGATCTTCGCGGCTTGGAACGCCGCCTTGGCATCCTCGATCCTCTTGCCCAGGACGTCGGGCACGGTAGGACGGGCAGGAATGGCGACCTCGATATTGACGTTGCTGCCTCTTCCGGCTTTTTCTCCACCGGCAGGGTCCTGGCTGACCACCGTGCCTTCGGCTTCGGTGCTCTCGACCTGACTGCTGCCCACCGAGAACCCCGCGTCCGTGAGGATCTTGACCGCTTCCGCTTCCGGCTTGGTTTTCACATCCGGCACGTTGGCGTCCTTGAAGATGAAGAACAGGATCGCCCCAATGACCGCCAGGAGCACCACGCCGCCGATGATCACCCACAGCCACGGGAACTTCGGGGTTGGTTTGGGTGCCTCGGCCGCCGGCACGTTGAGCGTGACCACGTGGGCTTGATCGGCGTAGTCCTCCGGGGCGTCGTCAGCGGAGTACGCGATCAGCTTGACGGGATAGGTTCCCGCGGCAGCGCCGGCGGTGTCGAAGTTCACCACGTACTGTTCGGTGGCCCCGGCGGCGATGGTCCGTAAGGGGTTGGGGATGGTGGTGTACGTTTTCGACGGCGGATTGGTCACCTGCCCGGGGAAGGCGCCCAGGACCACCCGTTCGGGGCCGGGTGAGCCGTTGGTTACGGAAGCCGTCAGCGATCCTTTGCCGTCCTTCAGGATCACATCGGGGGAGCTCAACGTCATGGTGATGGTGGTCATGGCCTAACTCCTCTTGTCCGCGTGGATAGTTCCATGTCAGCCCGCTTCCTGGAGTTGCAGCACGCACGCACCGAGGGCCCGGCACGTGATGCCCAACTGCCCGCCCGAGGTTCCAAACGTCAGGTCCACGGTCTTTCCCGGTCCGGAGTCCTGCTCCGCGCGCGTGCCCTGGATGAAGAGGGACACCGTGACATTTTGCTGTGGAACCAAGCGCGCCCGCTTGGTGGGTGGGCCGAAGTAGAACAGCCCGCCACCGAATTCCTTCACCTCGAGCACGCAAGCTCCGGTCACGGTGAGCTGGGTGTCGGAGACGGAACAGGATCCGCCGCTCACCGACAAATCCGCACCCGTGAGTCGTCCCCCTGCGGCAGCGCCGGAGAAGCCTGCCTGCCAGTCACCAGCCGCGTTGTTGTTCCCGCCGCCGCAGCTCATCCCGAAGACCAGCACCAGGACCGCGATCACCCCACAGGCAAGGACAACCAGGAGGGGTGTCCGGTTCTCCTTATTCACCGGGACCACCGGTACCACCTGCTGGCCGCACCATGAGCTCATCCGTCACATGCGCTGGCTTCACGCCCTTCACGATCCTGCTGACGAGTTCCAGCTGATCCGCAGCGGCTGCGGGAATCAGCACTTTGATATGGAAGGCACCCGGCACGGATTCGACGTCGAACCCCGGGACTCCCGTGGCCAGGTGAAGGAAACGGGTGAGCCCGTCCACGGTGCCACGGCGGGCAGACAACTGTGCTGCCGCAGCAATCAAGTCCCGCTGCCGGGCGACGGGGATGCTGCCGGAGCGCGAACTTTCGGGCCCCGGCAAGGTCAGCCAGTCCAGGTCCACCCAGCGGGACAGGAACGGAACCAACGACGCCGGTGCCCGCCTTGGATCCGGAACGGTATGGATGACGTCCAAGACTTGCCGGACGGGTGCGTGCATGTCCTCTGCCACCGCGAGCAGTGCCTGCATGGGTGGGCTGGTGTCTGCCGCCACCTGGAACACTTCGGGCAGCACTCTCAGGAGTTTTGACGTCTCAGCCATTGCCGTGGACCACCTCGATCCGGTGGTCGCCCGAGCAGAACAGCCACGTGTCCGGAAGGGTGACGACGTCCTCCACTACCCGGCGGGTGCAGCTCTCCCAGGACACGGCGCTGTCCTTGCTGCGATAGACGCCTTTGGGACCGGCAGCGAGCACCAATGCGGCTCCGTCCGGACCTACAGCCCCTGACACCGACCGCACGGGTTCGAACCGGGTACGGTCCCGCAACGGCAGGTTGCAGTTCACGTCCGGGACACTCCATTGCGCCGATGCCTGCCCCAGCTGCAATCGAAGCACTCCGCCGCTCTGGGTGGCCGCGTAGGCCGCATTGCCCATCACATGCACACCCCAGCAACTGCCGCCGGTCCATCCCGTGCTGAACTGCTCCCAGGAATCCATGAACTCCTGGTCGAAATCAGTGCGGCCCAGTTCGTCGATCTTCAACCGCAGGCATCCCGTCCCGGTGCCCTCCGGCACTGCGCGGCCGAGCCACACATAACTCGCGCCGCCGTCGTACTGGACCGTCAGGCAGCGGATGTCCTCGCCGGCCGCTTTGACTTGCTTGAAACTCCCGGCGGTCCCGGCGTCGGGAGAAAGCCACACGCCGGCCGATGCTTCAGCCGCCACCACCACGCCGGTCCGGCCACGGATGTCCACCAAGGCGTCCACCGCATAGAAGCCACGGTCAGGCTGGCTCACATCCACCACATTCTGGACCGGAATGGACCCTTCGCTGACGGGAAGTTCGTACAGGCCGCGCTCGCCGGCCAGCAGGAGCAGCGGCTCGCCTTGGCGGTCCACCCAGCACAGATCCGCGACGACGAACCCCAGCTCAGCGGTTTTGCGCCACGATTCGCCGAGGTCGTCGCTGATGTAGACACGGGATCCCGTGTCGGTGACAGTGCTGACGGCCACCATTCCGGGATGTCGTTCAGGCCCGGCCCGGCCGGGGGCCGGCGTGCGGAAGGGCGCGATGGCCCGGACGGTTTCCTCCAACCCGGCAGCCGCATCTGCGGTGGTGAACTCCGCGCAGGCTTCCCAGCCGTCGGCGGCGTTGGTGGTCCGGAACAGCATGCCGTCCTGCGCCACGAACCACGTATTGTCCTGGCCCTCCGCCTGCACCAGCCCCACAGCGTCCGTGTCCGGAACCTTGTCCACTTCCAGGCGGACCCGGTCCACGTATTGCACGCCCGGCTCGGCTTCCTCCATGGCCCGGTAAAGGTTCGAGACGCGGAGGGGCTTGCCGAAACCTGAACCATACGACGACGAATCGGGGCTCAGCGGGCTGATGCCTTCAGACAGGCGGCCCACGATCCGGGACTTCACGGCCTCGGCGTCCTCATCGGGACGAACAACGATCCGCGCGTCAACCAGCACCTGCTTGTAGAGGCCCCAGCGCACTACAGGCTCGGCGCCAACCGTGGACCGCCTGCGCAGGTATTGTTCCACGTCAGAGCGCACTTCGTCCCGCGCATGCGCATCAAGTTCCGCTGCCCTGAGGGGGTGCGGGCCGGCGTCGCGGCCACCGGGGACGAACGGAACCAAAACGATTTCAACTTCGCCGGGCTTCGCGAAGGCCCACAGGTCCCGGCGTGTGAAGGCACGGGCGCGGCCAACACCGGCGTGCCGTCTGGCCAGGACCTCGTAATCGCGGACAGTCACCGCGCGGTCCCGGGCCTGGAAATCCTGGGGAGCCCGACGCAACGCGTTCTCCAGGGACTCACCGTCCCGGCCACCCGTGGCAGGCTCCGGGTTGGTGACTTTCGCGCCGGGCACGGGTGTCCTCAGCACGGTCAACTGCCCTGCGCCCACGTTTCCGGATGCACCCCCGCCGCTGCGGAACCACGCGCGGACCCCGGCTCCCGGCCCCGGTACCAGCGCTTGATCGGTCCGTTCTGCGGACTCCTCGTCCCACCAGGCGAACATGGCGACGCCGGCGCTCCGGTCGATCCGCACCGGCATCTCCCCGGGACCCGCGTCCGCGAACGCCTCCACCTCTTGGCAGTACCGGAACGCCTTGCCATCAACCAGCACCGCCTCGCCGCTGCTCAGCCGCGTCCCCGCAGGAACTTCGACGGCGATTGCCAGGCCGGCGCCCGAAACGATCGGCGCATTCGGAATCACGAAACTTTGGCCGGGCCGGCCCGTTCCCGTCCCGATCGGGATGGCGTCATACATGGTGACGTCGGCTGCGGCGACCAGGACGCTGGCCTGGCCGGAAGCCAGGGTGGCTGCCGCCGTCGTCGTAAAGACCGGCTGGGGTGTGCCCGGAACGCCGGGTGGGCAACTGACCTGTGTACCGCGGGGGATGCGGATCTCCTGGTCGGTGTTTGCGGCCGAAGCCCTGCTGAATTCGAGCATGGTTTCCGCGCAACTCGGCGGATAGAGGGACGTGCCCAGCAGATTCAGGTAGACGGCGTACAGCTTGTCCGGCAAGCGGTTCAGCCGGTACATGAGGGTGTCGGTCAGGTACGCGAAGGCTTCCACGATGGTGATTCCGGGATCGTGCACGGAGAGGTCGGTCCATTCGGGGGCGATCTGCTGGATCCGTTCGCGAGCGCCGGCCACCAAGTCCGCGAAGCTCCGGTCATCCAGGTTGGGGACGGGAAGGCTCATGCTGCACCTCCGGATTCCACGGGCAAGGCAATGACGATCTCGTCCTCAAGCTGCGAGGTTCGGACACGGTACTTCAGCCGGACCTCAAGGATCTCGGGGCTATCGGCTGAGCGTGAGGCATCCAGGGACAGGACCGTGATGCGGCGCTCCCACTGTTCCACGGCCTTGGCCACGTAGTGGATGGCGAGACCGGCGGTGGTGTCATCGGCGGGAGCGAACGCGAGGCGGAACAAGTGGCAGCCGTACGTCGGTCGGTTCACGCGCTCGCCCGGCCGTGTGCTCAGCAGGAGCAGGAGGGCCTGCCGGACCGAGGCGGCGTCCGTGACAGTGGCCAGCCTGCCCGCCGGGGTGATCCTGAGCCCGGGCAGCCCGGCGGTGGCGTCGAAGTCCGGGTGGATGAAGGCCACGGACTTGTAGCGCGGGGCGCTCACGGTGTTCTTCCTGTCATGAGCCGGCCTCCACGAACGTCTGCCCGGGCCGTCGGACGTTGTACTTCACCGCGCCCGGAGGCGTCCCGTCGGTGAAGCCCTCCACAGTGTCCAGGCACACGGCTTTACCGCCGATTTTGATGAACGTTGAATACCCCTTGGTCACGGGCAAGGTCTTGTTGCAGGGCTTGATGTTGATGCCGATATTCGGGCACATGCTGATGTCCCGGCCCTGTGGATCCGTGGCTACCAGGATCGCGGACTCCTTGATACGAACCCATTCCTGGGAGGGGACGTTTTCCACCTTGCCGTCGTGCCCGCAACGCAGGATTGCTTCCTTGACGAGGATTTTCATGGTGTCTCAGGCCTCCTCGAAGTCGACGGTCTTCGCGCGGATTTTCATGGCCTTGCCGGGCGCTTCCAGCACAAGGTCAGTGGCCGCGGTAATGCGGAGCTTGTCCGGCCCCAGTTCCACCGAGGAACCGTGGCCGTCCGTGAAGCTGACGGTGCGGGCACCGCCGTCGAGCATCACTTGCTGGCCACCAGCGGTCCGGAAGGCGTAGCGGCTGTGCCGGGGCGTCCCTACGTTATGGTCCGGCGGCTGTTCGCGGCCGTAGAGACCACCGAGGACGATTGCCTGGGCGGGATCGCTCGCCGGGAGCAGCACCAGGACGGTGTCGCCCGGAGCGGGGGTGGCCACGAGCCCCTTGTCCGGACCCCCAGCGGGTGTGAGGACCGGCGCCCACGCGGTGTGGAGGTCAGGAAAGGCCGGTAACCGGACCTGCGCCCGTGCCCGCGCTTCGGGATCCTCGGTGTCCACGACGATCCCGAGCGTGAACACATCAGGCCTCCGTTCCGGTGCAGCGGTGGGCGGCCGGGTGGTCACTGTGGTTTCGTATCCCGTCCCGTCCAGCCGGTGCGCGGCGCTTGCGATCAGGTACGTGCCCTCGATATTCGAAGCAACGCCCGCGATCCTGACCCTGCCGCCAGCGCGGAGCCTGGGATTGCCCTCCGCGACGAAAATACCGCTCACCTGCCCGGCCATCCGGAGGTCCAACTCAGCGTGGGCCAAACCGTCCGCGAGCGCAGCGTTGTCCAGGAGTTCGTTGTCCCTCCGGACGGGTCCGCCTGCACCCACGCTGGCCAGGCCCGGGTCGGCAGAGACGCTGGCCTTGGCGTTGGAGGTGCTGGTTGTTGCCTCATGGGTGGATGCGTCCTCCGCGCGCCAGCCGTTGCTTGCGGCACTGGCGAAGGCAGGTTCCTGGCTGACTTCAATCTCCGCTGAATGGAGCGTCGAGCCGAGCATGAGGTCCACGGGTTCGCCGTCGCCGTCGAGCCCGGTGAGGGTCAGCGTGCCATCGTGGACCACGGGATAGGCGCCAACGCGGGCGCTTTGTTCCACGAGCAGGCTGAGGTCCGTTCGGGCGCATTGGTAGACGTTGCCCAGGCGCTCGCCGCCGCCCACCACGTTCAGTCGTGTCCCGTCGCAGAGGGTCTTGGCCAGGGTGGCAAGGTCCGTATCGGAGTGCAGCCGCGTGAATTGGCGTTTCCTCAGCCGGTGTAAAGCATCGTAGGCCCGGACGCGGATTTCCTGGCCAAGGTCCGCCCCGTAGCTGTACTCCACCACCGTGACCTCACCCGCGAACAGCGGTGTACGTTGGCCGCCAAGTTCCACCCGGAGGGCATCGCCGGGCGCGGGGTCCACCCCGCCCCGGGCTGCGGCTGTCCGGCCCGGCCCCGGACGCCAACTGATGAGGCATTGGGCCGGCCTCGCCAGGGAACTGAACACGCTGACGGACACGATGGCTGCGGTCTCCGCGGTGCTGAGCCTGCGCCGGCCGAGCGTGACGATGAGCTCGGGAAGGCCCTGGAGTTGCCTCATGGCGCCTCACCGACCGGCGGGACAGCGAGGGGTCCATTGAAGTGGGCGGGGTCGTCGATGTTGTTGTACTCCAGGAGCAGCTTCCAGAGCAGGGGCGTGCCGAACGCTTCAATGGACAGCCGCCCCAACTCAGCAGGCGGCACCTCGGGGAGGAGGTCACCGCCGTCGGGCATTGGCATGTCCCGGTCGGTGCTGCCGTCCCCGGTGACCTGCAGCGTGTCCACGGGGGGTGCCGTCAGGTCCACGGCAGGGAGGCGCTGGGCGAGTTCGTAGTTTTCGCCGCCTTCCTCATCCGCGGCCTGGCCAACCCGCACGAACACCATCCGCATCCATGAGCGCAGGGGTGAACCGTCGGGCGCGAAACGGTCGAACCGTTCCGCCACTTCCGTGACGATACCCGGCACGTTCCACGCGCGTCCCCAGACAAAACGGACCGACGGCGGCCGGCGTTGCCGCTCCACTTCGGCGCTGTTTTCCGCGAGCGCCCAAATGGGCCGGGTCATCTGCCGCACGTCCTGCACATGGAGCGACGCCGGCGCGAGGTCGACGTCGAACAGGAGATCCAGCCGCAATTCGGTGTGGCCGCCGCCGGTGAAGAGGAGGGGGTCGTCCGCCAACCCGGTGCCGCTGAGCTTGCCGCCCGCGCTCCTTCGCGGCTCCACGCCGGCCGTGCGTTGCATCACGACGGTCTCGGGGTTCAGCAAGCAGCCGAGGTGTTCCCCGGTGTCCTCGATCAGGAAGGCGACCCGTTCCACGTCAGACCGCCTGCTGCTCTTGGTCCAGGCGGGATTGGCGGGCGATGGTCTGGGTCAGGGCGCTCGCCGGGTGTGCCTGCTGGAACGTGGGCCTGGGCGCGAGTTCGGGCCAGGTGCCTTGCAGCGCGGGGGCTGGGGTGTGCAAGGGGGAGTGGGTACGGTTTGGCTGGCGTTGACTGTGTTGCTGGGCCTGCTCTGCGTTCTTTGGTGGCTGGTTGGGGCGCAGGGCGGGCCTAGCAACGGGAGTGTTGGTGGGCGCTTGGGGTGTTTCGGGCTGGGATGGTGTGCGCAGCCTGATGGCCAGAGTTCGCTGTGGGGCCTGCTCCGCGTCTTCTGGGTGCTCCGAAGCACGTACAGCGGGGGCAGCAACGGGAGTCTCTGCGGGGGCTTGGGGCGTTTCGGGTTGGGATGGTGTGCGAAGCCGCAGGGCAGGTGTCTGTTGAGGGGCCCGTTCTGCGTTCATTGGGTGCTCCGAAGCACGTATAGCGGGCCCAGCAACGGGAGTCCCCGTGGGGGCTTGGGGCGTTTCGGGTTGGGATGGTGTGCGAAGCCGCAGGGCAGGTGTCCGGTGAGGGGCCGGTTCTGCGTTCATTGGATGCTCGGAAGCACGCATAACGGGCCCCGCAACGGGAGGCGCCTGGGTGCGAACGACGTGTGGGGCCTGCTGTGCGCTCTTTGTTGGCTGGTTGGGGCGCAGAGCGGGCCCAGCAAGGGGAGTGCTTGTGGGCGCTTGGGGTTCTTCGGGGTGGGATGATGTGCGCAGCCGCAGGGCAGGTGTCCGTTGAGGGGCCTGCTCTGCGTTCATTGGATGCTCGGAAGCACGTGGAGCGGGCCCCGCAGCAGGAGTGGGTTCCTGCTTTGGGGCCTGTTGTGCGGCCCAAAGCCGGCGAATCCCACGCAGAGCGGGCCTTGCAAGGGGAGTTGGTGAGAGGGGCTTGGAAGGAACGGAGCCGCCGGCTACCTTAGGGGCCAGTCCTGCATCCCGCAGCAACGCAACCCAATGCTCGGGCGCGCCGTCGAGGTCGAAGCCGCGGGCCGCCGTCGTGCCTTCCTCAAAGAACCCCGACGCGGGACCCCCGCCGGACACATCGCTGGCACCCGTCGCCGGGCCCAGGTTGGCATCAGGCGCCCGGGCGGCGTCAGAACCGCGAACCGGCTCCACCCATGCGGCCACGCGGCGCAACCGTCCGGCCAGTGCCCGCCGCCAAGAGAAGGGGTCAGGCGACGGGAGCGCGGGCATCGTCGAGCTCCAGGCGGTCGTACGCGATGCTCAGGGTTTCGATCGCGAGGTCCTTCCCCAGCGCATCGAGGGGTGCTCCGAACCAGTCGCACGGCCAGGCGCCCAGGAGGTTCCAGCGCCGGACTTCCGCGGAACCGGCATCGTTGAGCATGGCGATGGACACGTTGCGCCGTTCCACCGTCCCGTTCACTGCTTTGAAAAGCCACTGCAGCATTTCCGTGGAATCGGTCAGGCCGTACTTCAACGTGACGGGCGTGTATTCGACTTGGCCGGGGATGACCCGGACGGTGCTGTTTTCGCCGCCGGAACGGTAGAGAATGCGGCCGATTTTCAGGCCCAGACCCTCGACGTTGGTGAAATGTCCTTGCACCACGCCCTGGATCACGAGCTTGAAGTTGTACGCGCGGTACGGGTCCACCACGTTTCCGGGTTGGGCTGCAGGGGTTGGGGTGCTCATGTCAGGCTCCTGCGTTCTCGGTCTGGCTGGTGTTTTCGGCCGACTGCATGAGCTTGAAGATCACGAACTCGGCCGGTTTCACAGGCGCTATGCCAATCAGCGTGACCACTTGCCCGGCGTCGCGGACTTCGGGTGGGTTGGTTTCCTCGTCGCACTTGACGAAGAAGGCCTGTTGAGGAGTAGTCCCGAGCAGGGCGCCATCCCGCCAGACGTTGGTGAGGAACGCACCAATGTCCCGCCGGATCGACTTCCACAGGGTGTGGTCGTTGGGTTCGAAGACCACCCAGCGCGTCCCGTCCGCCACGGATTCCTTGATCATGTTGGTCAGCCGCCGGACGTTCACGTAGCGGTATTCGCTGGCTTCGGGGGCCTTGGTCCGCGCACCCCACACCCGGATGCCTTCGCCGGGGAAGTATCGGATGCAGTTCACGCCCGCGGGGTTGAGGACCTCCTGCTCGCCCCGGCTCACCCGCCGCACCAGGTCGAGCGCGCCCTGGATGGGCTCGTTGGCTGGCGCCTTGTGGACTCCGCGGGTGGCATCAACGCGCGCCCACACCCCGGCGATATGGCCCGACGGCGGTTGGGTTACCTTCTGGCCGGAAACGGGGTCGATCATCACGATCCACGGAAAGTACAGCGCCGTGTAGCCCCCGGGTGACTGCGGCGCACCCAAGTCTTCCTGGCCGTCCGCCTCGGCGACGGAGGTGGTGTCGCTCTTCTTCGTCGACGAAGACGAATCCGTGTCCTCCGGAACCCCGGACGTCGCCGCCCGGGTGAGGGCGCCGACGTCGTCTATTTTCTCGAGCGTGTCCATGATGGCCATGCGGTCCTGACGCAGCGGGTGTTCAACGTGTGCCTGCAGTGCCGCGTAGGCTTCGGCCGTGGCGTAGCCGGGGGCCGCCACCATGGAGATGTCGTCCACGGCTTCGAACAGCGTCAGTCCGTTCGGCGCCGAGGCGGTCCCGGTCAGGCTGCCGTCCGCCCCGATGTTCACCACATAGCAACGGCTTCCTCCGTTTGAGAAGAAGCCGTAGACAGCGTTGGAGAGGGGCGTCCCCGCAGCCGCGTTGCCGACGTATTGGTCCACGAACTGGGTCCAGTTGTCCAGTACGCGAAGTTCACCCACCAGGGCGTTCTTGTCCGGGGCCAGGCCGACGAAGCCGGCGATGCTTGTGTTCACTTGCCCGATGGCTCGCGCGCCGCTGGGCACTTCCTGTACATAAACGCCTGGCGCCTGATAGTTCGCCATGGTGCGCTCCCTTTCCTACCCGCCTAGCGGGCTCAGGTCCACCGGATGATGACCGGCAGGCTGCTGGTGCTGGCCGAGACTTCCCGTTCAGTGCCGCGTACCGCTACGGCAAAGTGCTGGAGTTCGTCCGCCGAGGCCAGGACCTCAAAATGGCCGGTCGCATCGCTGACGACGGCCGTGGCGGAGGAATGGGCGTGGATGTAGGCGTCGGGGATGCCTTTGTTGTGGACGTCCACCAAGCGTCCGTGGATACGCCGGGCAACGCCGGTCTTGGCGATGAGTGGCTCCAGGACGGGTGGTCCGGAGGGTTCTTCGAAGCGCAGCGCGACGGGAATGCGGACCAGGAACCCGAGCCCGTCTTCGATGCTTTCCTGGTACTCGCCGGGCCGATACTCGTTGCTGGAAACGATGGAGTACAGGCTGTGGCGTTCCACGGACAGCAGGAGCCGTTCCATGGTGTCGAGCTGATCGGGGCCGTGGCATTCAATGGCTACGCGCAGCTCAAGATCGAGTACGGGTCCGTCGCGGCGGGAACGGCCCACCCGGTTGAGGGCCACGGCGTGGACTACTACTGGAGCGTCGGGTGCCGGGACGCCTGCGGTGGGGGAGCCGTCGTCGAACCTGACGCGTTGGGGAGCGACGGCGTCGGAAAGGACCCCGAGAAGGTCGGACAGCGACGAACGCACATAGCCCACGGCAGAACCCCAGCGGTTAGGTGACCCACAAACGTAACTGGGAATAGGTTACTCCCGCTGTTGCCCGTAGTCACTGGGGAAACAGGGGTATCTCCATTCGTTTGAAAACGCCCGGCCCGGTACCCAACCAGGGGACAGCAAACGTTCCACTGAGCCGTGAATGGAGCAGGTGCTGTCCCCCAGTTGGGTGGGGTTCCCCGGACGGGTTAGGCCAGGCCGGGAACCCGATCGTTGATGGTGAAGGACTTCTTGGTGCTGACCGGTGCGCCGGGCCTGGTGACGTAGTCCAGCACGCGGAAATCCGCCGTCATGGAGTCCTTGGTGATGCGGGTGTTCACGTAGCCGCGGTTGTCGTTGTAGAACTTCAGGTGCGGGTTCCAGGCCATGGTCGGGTCCGTGGTTGAGCCGCTGCCATCGCCCGTGGAGGTGATGGAGGAGCACACCAGTTCCGAACCGACCACCGGGGAAGCCGGATCCTTGTAATCCACCTTCAGGTCCGTGGCCCAGTGGCGGTGCACGTCGCCGGTAAGCACGACGGCGTTGCGCACCTTTGCGTCCACCCATCCTTGGGTGATGCGGCGGCGGGAGGTGGCGTATCCGTCCCAGCCGTCCATGGACACGTCGTCGACGTCGGCCGCCTTGTCGCGGTCCCGTTCTGCGAAGAAGACCTGCTGGCCGAGGATGTCCCAGCGCTGGGTGGAGTTCCGGAAGCCGTCCAGCAGCCACTTTTCCTGTTCGGCGCCGGTGATGGTGCGGTTCTCGTCCAGGCGCTCGGCCACGTTCTTCCGCCATCCGTCGCCCGCGAGCTGGTCGTCGCGGTACTGCCGGGTGTCCATCATGTGGAAGTTGGCCAGTTGGCCCCACTGGATGGTGCGGTAGATCTTCATGTCGAAGCCCGCCGGCAACGAGGACCGGCGCAGGGGCATGTTCTCGTAGTATGCCTGGAATGCCGCCGCCCGACGCTGCCGGAAGTGTTCGGTGGTGTCGTTGAGCTGGGCAGGGTCGCTGTTCTCCGGGATGTCGTCAGCCCAGTTGTTGTCCACCTCGTGGTCGTCCCACACCACCAGCCACGGGGCAATGGCGTGGCCGGCCTGAAGGTCGGTGTCGGCCTTGTACTGTGCGTGCCGCTGGCGGTAGCTTGCCAGTCCCACAGTCTCGGGACCTTCGTGGTCGCGCGGGTTGCCGCCGCCGATCACGTAACTGCCCTTCTTGTATTCATAGAGGTAGTCGCCCAGGTGGAGCACCAGGTCCGGGTGGTCCTCCGCGAGGCGGGAGTAGGCCGTGAAGTAACCGTGCTCGTACTGGGCGCAGCTGGCGAAGGCCATGGCGAGGGCAGCCGGTGTTTCACCGGGGGCGGGGCTGGTGAGGGTGCGTCCCACAGCGCTGACGTGGCGGCCCGTCCGGAACCGGTAGAAGTACTCGCGGCCCGGCTGGAGGCCTTTTACTTCGACGTGCACTGAGTGGGCGCTTTCGATCCGGGCATGTTCGACGCCGCGGGCTACTGTCCGGCGCATCGCCTGGTCCTCTGCCAGTTCCCATGCAACGGCGACGTTGCGGGACGGCATGCCGCCCAAGCCGTCTTCGGCCACGGGGTTTACAGCCAAGCGGGTCCACAGCACGAAGCCGTCCGGCCACGGCTCGCCGGAGGCGATACCGAGCGTGAACGGGTCGGCGCGGAGACCGGCGTCGTCCGCTGTTGAAACGGCCACCGCATTGTTGGGGAGGGCGGCAACCAGGCCGGCGCCCAGACCGGCGGAAATGAGGGATCTGCGGGTGATGTTGTCCATGGCCTCGACGCTAAGGAACCTCAGTTGACAGGTGCCGAGGGTAGTGTGAATGGGTGGTTAATTGTGTGACAAAAGCAGTTAATCCGTGTCGGTGCTGAGACGATCGTGGAACCTGCCTGACCCGCCAGGAATGTCAGTGGTTGCTGTGAGGCTTGACCTATAAAACTGAGTCCCAAAGTCCTGACCGACACGCGCGCTCTGTCCTTAGCTGCTGCCTGGACCGCGCAAAGGTGCAACAAGCTGTTGCACCATTGCCGTGATCGTGTCTGGACGATTGCGTCTAGGCCGTCAATTGCCCTGGATTGGGAATCATGACCCAGATCGAGCCCGAGCTGCCGCGGGACTATGCGGCTGCACTCACGTCCCTCAAGGACCTTGTGCGTCAGGCGCAGTTCCGGGCCCAACGAGTGGTGAACACCGCCATGATCGAGCTGTACTGGAACATCGGACGGACGATCTTGGATCGGCAGGCCAACGAGGCGTGGGGCAGTGAAACCTTGGACAGACTGGCGCGTGACCTGCGCTCGGAATTCCCACATATGAGAGGATTTTCCCGGACCAATGTCTACAACATGCGCGCGTTCGCGGCCGCGTGGACCGGTCCGGAACCAATTGTCCAGACACCGTCTGGACAATTGAGTTGGAGCCACAACGTCACGCTCCTGAACAAAGTCAGGAACCACGATCTGCGGCGTTGGTATGCGTCCAAAGCCGTCCAAAACGGTTGGTCCGTTGCGGCTCTTGAACACCAAATCCTCACCGGCCTGCACACTCGCACCGGCGCCGCGCCCAACAATCCAGAAGCCCTCCTGCCCGGTTCACAGGTAAATGTGTTACGTTCTACCCATCAGACATTGCCCCCCTCTGAGCTTCGGCTCAAGGGGGCAATTTTCGTTAACGGGACGAGTCGGTGAAGTGTGGAGTACACCAAGGAATTCAAAGAGCGCGAAGAGTTGCTTCAACATCCCAAAAAGGCCTGATGGACTTCGAAGTTCGTCTGAGGGCTGCGATTGCCCATACCCTCGCGGCGAAGGATGTGGCCGCACATGCGTCCAAGAGGTTCCTTGATGAGCACAATTGTGATCGGCCCGCGGGAGGTCGCACGAAGTTTGAGGCATGGACCTCCACCTGGCGGGGCGCTGTCGGGGCAGCGGCAGAAGACGAAGATTTCCTCAAGCATCACTTGCTGAAGTATCCGCAGCAAGAGGTCCCTATCTGGGCCGTCACCGAGGTGCTGAGCTTCGGAAATTTGCCGTATCTCTTTGAATTGATGCAGACACCTGATGCTCGCGAGGTAGCGCGCATGTTTGGGTTCGCCCACCCGCGGCGCTTCGGTGCAGTGCTCCGGATGATGGTCGACTTCCGGAACGCGTCTGCGCACGGCTCCCGGCTTTTCAATCGGGCTTTCAAAAGGGCTATCTCGCTCAAGGAGCACGACACCATCGGCGCCTTTTTGGCACATCTGACTCGACCTGACTTTACGGCCACGCCCAAAGCACATCAGAGACTCTACATTTATGCTGCAACCCTGGCTTTCATGCTTCGGTCGCACTCCGGCGGAACCAATTGGCACCTGACCTTTGGAACCCACATTAAGAAGTTGGATATCAGGCTTCGCGCCCCAGGTGGGGCTGAACTCCTTTCTCCGTACGTAAGCATGGGATTTCCCGAGGACTGGCAGAACTTGGCATTATGGCAGTCGCGGTGACATCGAGCAGGTTTTAAGCAAGCGTCGCGCGCTTCGCCTGCCACCACGCCACTGTTGCCGCCGCTGCATCCGGGAGGGGAGTCGGGTCCAGGCCAAGGAGCTTTTGGCTCTCACTCGAGTCCATGACGAACGGCCGCTCGAACTGGTACAGCATCTCGGCCAGTTCCCGCATGTCCGTGGCGAAAACGCCGGCGACACGCAAGGCCCAGCCGGGGATCGCGCTCACCTTCGGTGTCCCAACTTCCGCCGCAGCAGCGTAGGCGCCGGCAAGTGCGCGCTGGGTCGTCGCCGGACCCGTCGGCGCGTGATGCACACGGTTCCACAGCTCGGGCCTTTGGGCCGCAGCAATCATGGCCGCGGCCAGGTCGGGGACGAAGGTAAAGGAGTGCGGCTGGTCCGCGCTGCCCAGCACCTGGACCGTCTTGCCTGCCAGGACCAGTGGCACCATGCGCTCGCCGGCGTGGGCCATCATGACCCGCGGCCCGAAGAAGTCGCCCGCCACGATGCTCACGGTGTTCGCCGCATGGGCTTGCCGCGCCTTGAGCAGTTCCGCCCGGACGCCGCGCTTACCGCCCGTCGCCTCGCGTGGGCCGGCTTCCGTCATGACGCTGTCAGGCTCGCTGTAGGAGTAGAGGCTTTCAGGAAAAACGACGACGGCGTCCGCGGCTGCCGCGGCGTCCATCACCACCTGCTCGGCTCCAGGAAGTTCAGCTGCCCATTCCTTTGCGCGGTACTTGGAACCGTGAATGCAATGGAAGATCGCCTGCGCGCCGCGAACTGCTTCGCTGAACTGAGCGGCGTCAGAGGCGTCTCCGCGCACGCGTTGGATCAGGGGATGTTCCGGTCCGCTGCCTGATCTGGTGACCACCCGGACCTCGTTCCCTTGCATGGCGAGAGTTTCAGCCACGGTCCATCCAACGGGTCCTGCTCCGGTGACGACGTACATGGGGTTCCTTTCCTGGCTTCCTGTGAAATAGAGAGCAGTGCTCTCATGGATTCAGAATGAACCGGCGCCGCCCTAAAGTCAAGAGCACTGCTCTCTTTTGTTGACGCCGCTCTCAAATGTGGCAAGCTGTTCCCATGCCGCCAACAGCCAAAGCAAAGCCGCCCACGCCCAGGCAGCGCGCCCGCGCCCAGACCATCGCCGACATCGTCCGACTCGGCAGGGAACATCTGGCCACACATGGAGCTGCCGGACTTTCCCTTCGCGCAGTGGCCCGCGACCTTGGAGTGGTCTCCTCGGCCGTTTACCGCTACGTGGAGAGCCGCGACGAATTGCTGACCCTCCTCCTCATCGATGCCTACAACGATCTCGGTGACGAGGTAGACGCGGCGGTGGACTCCGCCGGCGGACAGGACTTCGCGGGGCAGTTCCAAGCGTTGGGCATGGCCGTCAGGAGATGGGCGCTCCGGGAACCGTCAAGGTACGCACTCCTGTTCGGCAGCCCCGTCCCTGGATACCAAGCCCCTGGGGAGCGCACCACGGTGCCCGGCACCCGCGTCATTGTTCGCCTCGTCGGGATTTTCGACGCCGCGTACCGGGCCGGTGCGTTGACAGCGGCGGTGCCTCCCGCCGTCGTCATTCACCCCAAGCTCTCGGGGGATCTGGCGAGAATCCGTGCGGAGATGGGGCTGGCGGCACCGGATGCGTCGCTCGCGAGGGGTGTGCTCGTGTGGACATCGTTGTTTGGGGCGGTCAGTTTTGAGGTGTTTGGCCAGTACGGCGCGGACACCTTTGCCGCCCGCGATGAACTCTTCGAACACCAGTTGGCTGTCCTGCAGGGAGTCGCCGGGCTGTAGGCGGCGGAAGTAGAGTATTCGGATGGCTCGTGGACTGGCAGATATCGGGGCGGAGGGCGTCCTGCTCGCCGGTGCCGGGCGTGCCATTCTCCTGCAGATCGCCGACCCGCGGGTAGGTCACGGCGTGGCGGACCACAGCAATTTCGTTGACCGTCCGCAGGACCGGCTCAAGGCCACGCTGACTTACGTCTACGCCGTGGTGTACGGGACCGAGGAGCAGGTCGCCGCTGTCCGCCGCGCGGTCAATCGGGCCCATGCCCCGGTCCGGAGCGCGGCCGATGGCAAGTCCAAGGGCTACAACGCCTTCGATGCCTCATCACAGCTCTGGGTGGTGGCCACCCTCTACAACACGGCGCTCACTGTCTACGAGCAGGTCCATGGAACGCTCGACGACGAGACCGCGGACCTCATGTACCAGGACTACGCCCGGATCGGCACAGCCCTGCAGCTTCCGGCGGACATGTGGCCGACGGACCGGGCGGCGTTTGCCGAGTACTGGAACGCGCAGATGGCGGTGCTGCAGCCGGACGATAAGGCACGGAAGATCGCCCGCGACTTGCTCTATCCGGTGGGCGGTCCGGCCCTCATGCGCCTCGTGATGCCCGTTGCCCGGTTCCTGACGGTTGGTCTGTTGCCGGACCATCTGCGGCAAGGGTTCGGATTCGATTGGACTCCGGTGCATGCCCGGCGTTTCGACCGTGCCATGCGTGTTGTGGGGCACGTGTATCCCCGTTTGCCGCAGCGGATCCGGCACTGGCCCCGGGACTATTGCCTGAGTGCCTTGAAGCCGGCCCCGGCCGAGCGCACGGTGCGGCATGCGTAATTCGACGTCGGTTGAACAGTCCATCGACCGGCTCGCCCACCGCTACCTGGACCGATCAGCCGGGCGTCTTCGGGCGGGACTTACGGAGTTCGTCGTCTTCGGCCTGAAGCAGGCGTGGGCCTGCGTTTTCGGAGCATCCCTGCTGGCTGTGATTATCGCGGTGCGGCTCTGGTATCCCTCCGGGGCGGGCCTGGCCAGCAACGACTTCCTGACCTTCGCGGCTGTGGCAATCCAGGTGTTGATGGTGGTCTTCCGGTTGGAGACTATGCGTGAGCTTCGCGTGATCGTCCTGTTCCATGTGGTGGGGACGGTCATGGAGTTGTTCAAGACGGACGTCGGCTCGTGGTCCTATGAAGCGGACGGCATCCTTCGAATTAGTGCGGTTCCCTTGTTCAGCGGCTTCATGTACGCGGCCGTGGGCTCCTACATGGTGCGGGTATTCCGGCTGTTTGACCTCCGCTTCGACCGCTACCCTCGACGATGGATCACAGCCCTTGTAGCGGCCGGGATCTACGTCAATTTCTTCTCGCACCACTACATCTTCGACTTCCGCTGGGTGCTGCTGGCCGCCGTCGTACTTGTCTACGGGCGGTGCGTGATGAACTACCGGGTGTTCCGCAAGCGCTTCCGGATGCCCATCCTGGTGTCGTTCCTGCTGGTGGCGCTGTTCATCTGGTTCGCGGAGAACATCGGCACGTGGTCCCGCGCCTGGCTCTACCCGAACCAGTTGAACGGGTGGCAGGCTGTCTCGATCGACAAGCTGCTGGCGTGGTTCCTGTTGATGATCATTTCGGTGGTGCTCGTGGCGTGGGTGTACAAGCCGGAGCCACCTGAGCAGTTCACCGTAGGCGAAACGAGCCCGGAATTCCGCGTGAACACTGGGAAGTAGGGACGTTGAGCCACAAAGTTGAGCGTACCTCACTCAACTTTGGATTGACATCTTTTCGAGGCTGAGTACAGTTGAGTGCAGAACGCTCAACTAGCCGATTGTTGAGTGGGCTCCCGACAGCAAAACCCGCCTTGGCGGAGAGTGCTGTTCGAGTGCAATCATCAACATCGGTCATTGAAAGGAAACAAGATATGTCACGTGCAGTAGGTATCGACCTCGGAACCACCAACTCCGTGGTCTCTGTTCTTGAAGGTGGCGAGCCCACCGTCATCGCCAACGCAGAAGGCGGCCGCACCACGCCGTCCGTCGTCGCGTTCTCCAAGTCCGGCGAAGTCCTGGTTGGCGAGATCGCCAAGCGCCAGGCCGTCAACAACATCGACCGCACCATCGCCTCCGTCAAGCGCCACATGGGCACCGACTGGACCGTCGCCATCGATGACAAGAAGTACACGCCGCAGGAAATTTCCGCGCGTATCCTCATGAAGCTCAAGAACGACGCCGAGAGCTACTTGGGCGAAAAGGTCACCGACGCTGTGATCACCGTTCCGGCCTACTTCAATGACGCCGAGCGCCAGTCCACCAAGGAAGCCGGCGAAATCGCGGGCCTCAACGTCCTCCGCATCGTCAACGAGCCCACCGCGGCTGCCTTGGCTTACGGGCTGGACAAGGGCAAGGAAGACGAACTCATCCTGGTCTTCGACCTCGGTGGCGGTACGTTCGACGTCTCCCTCCTCGAAGTTGGCAAGGACGAAGACAACTTCTCCACCATCCAGGTCCGCGCAACGGCCGGTGACAACCGCCTCGGTGGCGACGACTGGGACAACCGCGTCGTCGAATGGCTCTTGAGCCAGCTCAAGGTCAAGGGCATCGACCTCTCCAAGGACAAGATCGCCCTTCAGCGTCTCCGCGAAGCCGCAGAGCAGGCCAAGAAGGAACTGTCTTCCTCCACCAGCACCAACATCTCCCTCCAGTACCTGTCCGTCACCCCCGACGGCCCGGTCCACCTGGACGAGCAGCTCACCCGCGCCAAGTTCCAGGACCTCACCAAGGACCTGCTGGACCGCACCAAGAAGCCGTTCCACGACGTCATCGCTGAAGCCGGCATCAAGGTTTCGGACATCGACCACATCGTGCTCGTCGGTGGCTCCACCCGTATGCCTGCTGTCTCCGAGCTCGTCAAGGAACTCGCCGGCGGCAAGGAGCCCAACAAGGGCGTCAACCCGGATGAGGTTGTGGCCGTTGGTGCCGCACTCCAGGCCGGTGTACTGAAGGGCGAGCGCAAGGACGTCCTGCTCATCGACGTCACGCCGCTGTCCCTCGGCATCGAAACCAAGGGTGGCGTCATGACGCACCTCATCGAGCGCAACACGGCTATCCCCACCAAGCGTTCGGAGACCTTCACCACCGCTGACGACAACCAGCCGTCCGTGGCCATCCAGGTCTTCCAGGGCGAGCGTGAATTCACCCGCGACAACAAGCCGCTGGGCACGTTCGAACTGACCGGCATCGCCCCGGCACCGCGTGGCGTTCCGCAGGTCGAGGTCACCTTCGACATCGACGCCAACGGCATTGTGCACGTGTCCGCCAAGGACAAGGGCACTGGCAAGGAACAGTCCATGACCATCACCGGTGGCACGGCACTCTCCAAGGACGACATTGACCGCATGGTCCGTGAAGCCGAGGAGCACGCTGCCGAGGACAAGGCACGCCGTGAAGCTACGGACACCCGTAACTCCGCTGAGCAGCTCGCCTACTCGGTGGAGAAGCTCATCGCCGAAAACGAGGACAAGCTGCCCGAAGAGGTCAAGACCGAGGTCAAGGCCGACGTCGACTCCCTCAAGTCCGCGCTCGAAGGCACCGACGACGCAGCCGTGAAGACGGCGTTTGAGAAGCTGCAGGCTTCCCAGACCAAGCTCGGCGAAGCCATCTACTCGCAGGCCGCAGCAGCCGACGCCCCGGGTGCCGGTGCTGAAGGTGCCTCCGCAGGTGCCGCCGGCGACAAGGCCGACGAGGACATCGTCGACGCCGAGATCATCGACGAAGACGAAGCGAAGAAGTAACCATGCCTCATCACGGCAACGAAGCAGAACACTCCGAAGACGAGCGCGGCAACGAGCAGCGCAAGCCGGTCATCCGGGACAACCGCAAGGTTGATCCGGAAACCGGTGCGGCCCGCCACCCCGAGGGCGAAGCGACTGCTGCGTCCACCGAGGGCGACGCCCTGTCCCAGGCTGAGGAAATCCTCAACGGGGTAGAGGTTCCGGCTGAAGAGTCGGTCGCTCCCGGTGCCGCGGCGGAAGCCCAGGCGGCCGAACTGCGCAACGACCTCCTCCGCCTGCAGGCTGAGTACGTCAACTACCGCAAGCGCGTGGAACGCGACCGCGCCGTAGCAGGGGAGATGGCCGTCATCGGCGTCCTGAACTCCCTGCTCCCGGTGCTGGACGATGTTGACGCCGCACGCCAGCACGGTGACCTCGAGGACGGCCCCTTCGCCGCCATCGCCACCAAGCTGGAGAACGCGCTGAAGACGTACGGACTGGAGCGCATCGCGGACACCGGAGTCGAATTCGACCCCACCATCCACGAGGCACTCATCCAGCAGCCGGGCGAGGACATCGAAGTAGACACGGTCAGCCAGGTGCTGCGCTCGGGATACCGCTCAGGCGAGCGTGTCCTGCGGGCAGCCCAAGTGATCGTCGCAGTACCGGCGTAGCTCACCCCGCCTGCGCGGATGAGGGGGCCCCGCCCCTACGCCGGGTGGCCGAGGATCTGCGATCCTTGGCCACCCGGCTTCGGCAGCGGATATTGGCCTTCCCAACACTCGCAAGCTCGTGTAGGGGCCCTCGGCCAGATCCTTGGATGCCACTCCCGGGCCCCCTCATCCGCTACGGCTAGGCGGTAAGGTCGCCGTACGCTTTAGTTTTGATTTGAAAGGAAACGCTCTTGGCCAGCCAGGACTGGGTTGAAAAGGATTTTTACGCGATCCTTGGTGTTGCCAAGGACGCGTCCGACGCTGACATCAAGAAGGCTTACCGCAAGCTTGCGCGGCAGTACCATCCGGATACCAACGCCGGGGACGCTGTCGCGGAGAAGAAGTTCAAGGACATTTCCGAGGCCTACTCGGTGCTGTCGAGCCCTGAGGACCGGCAGCAGTATGATGCCATCCGCGCCATGGGTGGTGCCCGGTTCGCTCCGGGCGCTGGTGGTCGTGGCGGCGCAGGGGCCAACGGAGGGTTCGAGGACCTGTTCGGCGGCCTGTTCGGCGGCGGCGCAGGTGCACGCCAACCGCAGGGTGGCGGCATTCCGCCGGAGTTCGCTGACCTGTTCGGCGGCGGATTCGGGGGAGGCCAGACAGGTTTCCAGCGCGCCCCGCAGAAGGGCTCGGACCGCACGGCCACCACGTCGATCTCCTTTGCCGGCTCCATCAAGGGCACCACGGTGAGCTTGCGCGAGAGCAACGGCAACGTCATCGACGTGAAGATCCCGGCCGGTATCAAGGACGGCCAAAAGGTCCGCCAGCGCGGCAAGGGCAACGTTGGCCCGGCCGGCAATGGGGACCTCATCATCACGGTCAGCGTGAAACCCCACGACTTCTTTCAGCGCGACGGGGACAACATCCGCGTCCACGTGCCTGTCACGTTCGCGGAAGCGGCGCTGGGCGCCACCATCGAGGTTCCAACGCTCGACGGCGACACCGTCAAGTTGCGCGTCCCGGCGGGCACTCCCGCAGGCCGGACTCTGCGTGTGAAGGGCCGGGGCGTGAAGACGTCCAAGGCGACCGGCGACCTGCTGGTGACCTTCGACGTCGCCGTTCCGCAGAACCTGAGCAAGGAAGCGGAGGAGGCCGTGAAGGCGTTCGCTGCGGCCACTTCCGACGCCAACCCGCGTCACGACCTGGCCGCGAAGGCCCGGTTGTAAGGAGAAGGTCATGGCTATCGACGTCAACCAGCCGATCTTCGTCATCTCCGTCGCTGCGGAGCTTGCCGACATGCATCCGCAGACGTTGCGCCAGTACGACCGTTTGGGCATCGTCTCGCCCAGCCGCGCGCCCGGAAAGTCCCGCCGCTACTCACAGAACGACGTGGACAGGCTGCGCGAGGTGCAACGCCTTTCGCAATCCGGCGTCTCCCTTGAAGGGATCAAGCGCATCCTGGACCTCGAGAACCAGGTGGCTGCCCTGCAATACCGCGTGGCGGAGCTGACGGAAGAACTGTCACGCCGCCGGACTCCCGTGGACGCGAGGATCTTCGCAGCGGGAGCTGCGGGCGACGTCGTAAGCCTCGCACGGGGCCAGCGTCCCCGCGCCCGCTCCCAGGCCGTCGTCGTATGGCGACCGCGGCCGGGGGAGGGACAGCGTTAGCAGCAGGGACTAGGCCGAACGGTCCCAGCGGACCACAACCTTGGCTGCGCCCCCTTCTGTGCGCTCCACCTCGGCGATGATCTGCGACTCGGACGCGCCCATGTCCCGGATCTGCTGCTTGTAGTCCTCGAGGTGTTCCTGCAGGGACTCCTCCGTCCATTCTCCGGGCCGCATGCGGGTGGAGATTTCCACGGGCTCGGTGGGGACTACCAGGTCCTGCGGCTGGGTGTCCGCCACGGGCCCGCGCCGAACGGGTTCACCATCCGGGGCCAGCATGCGCCAGGCAAAGGCGCCGCCAGCAATGCCGGCCAGGAGTCCCATGACGACGAGCCATGCTGTGCGGCCGCGTCGTGGCCTCGGGTGCTGTGCCAGGCTGTTCGGAATGTTTGCAGATCGTCGTGCCATGGGAAGAATCGCCTTCCAGTTGGTTGCCGTACGTCGTGCTGGGTACGTTCTTAGCTTGTCACAGTATCGCCGTGCCTGTGGGCCACCCGCCAGGCACCGTCTTCCCGGCGGTAAACCTGCGTGGCGCGCAGTACGTAACTGCGGGGCTCGCCGTTGACGGAGGTGGAGGTGTGCTCCATGCCGACGGTGTAGGCCATGTCGCCCATGACATCGAAGGACAATAACTCGAACTCATATGCCGTGCAGTCGGAGAAGCTCTTTCCCAGATCAGTGAACAGCCGGTCCAAAGCGGCTTGCCCGAAAGTATTCTGCCAGGCGCCCAACACGCTGACTGGTTCTTTTCGGGACCACAGTGCGCGCCGCGGCGCAGCGTCCCCGTTATGCAGCGCACGTTCGGCCTGGTAAAGATCAGCCCTGACCCAGGCGAGGAAATCATCGTGGTCGGTCATTCTTCCAGAGTGGTGCTTTCCCTTGCCGGATGGAAGGGCAAGCTGTGGCTACGGCGGTCGAATCGACAGATAATAAAGGCATGGCACGGCAAGCAGCGCAGGTGCCTCAGCGTGGAATGTAAGCGCCAGTGGCGTTGAATGCTCATGGGGTGGGGATGGATTCCGATGTCGTTATCGGATGAAGAGCGACGGAGCCTCGAAGAGCTCGAGCGTGGCCTTGTTGCATCGGACCCGGACCTTGACCTTCAGCTGAGGTCCGGGCGCCTCCGTGGAACGGGAGCCAGGATGGTCCTGGGCGCTCTGGCCCTCCTGGTCGGCTTTGCCTTGGTCATTTCGGGAATCATCACCCAGATCCTCATCGTGGGCGTGGCCGGATTCCTCGTCGCTGGTGGCGGAGCCTACCTCTTGCTGAGCCGTTTGGTTCTCAGGCGGCGGATCCGCAGGAACGGCGAGACGGGAAATGAGGCGGGACGAGGCGCCTAAACCACCGGCGAGTCCGGTTTGAACGGCACCTTGTCCAAGTTGGTGGCGGCCTGATCGGGCGGCGTGGTGTCCGCAGGAACGGGAGTGGGCTCACCAGGCCGGGCCATCATCCGCCAGACCATGACGGCACCGAAGCACAATCCGGCACCGACCAGGAACGCCACCAATCCCGCACTCCCGGACTTCTGTTTGCGTCCACGCCGGAGCGTTTGTGTTGCTTTCTTGACGGCCTTCGCTGCGGTGCCGCGCGCATGCTTGGCTGCCTTCCGGTCACCGGTCAGCGTGAGGACAACTCCGTGCACCACCGAAGGCACATCGGCGTGGTTGATCCGGGACAACGCCCATCCCACCACGGCATCAGTTTGCGAAGCAGTACCTTCGGCGGCGTGCTTAACCCACTCGCCTGCCAGGTCCTGGACGGCTGGAACTACGGATTTGACTGAGTACACGATGACCCCTTCACGGAGTAGATGGCCCCGTGTGCCAGCCTACGCTACCCGCCCGGTGACAAACAGTACCGCGATCAGGCTCTAGTCCCGGACCACCGACGCAAGTTCCACGGGGTTGTCGAGCCCTGCCCACGAGCCGTGCAGCGCGAGTTCGGCGTGCAGCTCCGGCGCTGCAGCAGTGTTGACGGCGGCATCCGCGGCCACATCCACCACGCGGTTCACCTTCAGGCGAAGCGACCCCGCATCGATGATCGTCACGCCGCTGCCCGATACTGGCGCCGACGCGCTCAACCCGGGAACACCGCCGTCGAGCGTTCCGCTGCCCTTGACCGTGACGGTGCTGCGGCGCGGCTCGGTCTCACCGTCCACCAGCAACGCCGCTTCTTTTTGTCCGGTGAGGATCGCGGTGGCCAAGGCCTTGACGTAGACCGGATCGCCGCAGGCGTCGTACACCCAGCGCTTGCCCAGGACCGAGTGCTCCATGGTGCCGATCAGCCACTCGCTGGCGCCGCCGAGCTCGTGTCCGCGGTAGCTCAGGGGAATCTGGTAGACGCGTTCACCCGCGGCAACGACGTGGGTTTCAATGCCTACCTCGCCAGCGGGATCGTCAAAACGGTAGGCGCCGATGACCTCTGGTTCGCCGTCCTGGATGAACCACGGCTGCGTCGGCAGGTAGTCAGCGATGAGTTCAAGCTTGGTGGGGGACAGGGTTGCTTTGTGGATGATCGCCATGTCCCCCAGCCTAGGCCACGCCCTTTACAATCGAAGAGACGTCGACCATTGAGGGAATCATGAAGAAACTCACCACTGTCCTGATCGCTGCCGGGCTGCTCGCCTCGGCTTCCGCTTGTTCAGCACCGCAGCTGACCACCGCGCAGACCTGCGACAGGATGGCCGCCGCCGCGTCCGGGCTCACCCAGAGCAACAACAAGACGGCAAGCAACCGCGTGGCCAACGCCATCCGCCCCATCGAGGGTGTCGCCTCGGACGACATGAAGCCGGTTGTGACCTCCATCCTGGCCCTGCTGGATGAGCAGGCGAAGGAGAACCCGGACGAGGAGAAGCTCGGCAAGCTGACTGAGGAGTACCAGGAGGCTGGCACCAAGTACGGCCAGCTCTGCAACGGCGCCCAGTAGCGAACCTTTCCTACGAACGCTCTCTCACCTTCCACCCCTTAAACGCCAACGCTCTCTCATCGGATGAGAGAGCGATCGGCTGAAGGGGCGGTTTGGTGAGAGAGCGTTTTTAGTTGGAGGGGGTATGGAGTACGGCGTGGAAGGCGTAGGAGGCGTTGCTCCAGATCACGAACAGCAGCGGCGCTGGAGCCAGCGCGATGCCCAGGACGGGCTGCAGGACGGCGGCGGAGACGATGATGCCGAGCAGTACCAGCATGGCCAGGCTCAGGTACCAGCGCTGTACCACCAGGTAGAGGGAGGCCTTGAGGATGCTTTTCAGCCTCGCTTGGGGCAGAAGTACGACGCCGGCAATCGCCGTCACTGCCAGGGTCACCGTCACGGCGGCTGCTACGACGATGAGCGGCAACAGAAGCGCGGCACCTGGAAGGGACTGGATGGCTACGAGGTCTACACCGAGGAACAGAAGCAGTGCCACCGCAGCCACGCCGAGCGGAGCGGTCTTCACGAAACTGCGTTTGTATCCCGACAGGAAGGCAGCAACGGGGGTGACCGCGCCGCCGTCGTCGTTCAGGGACCGGAAGGCTGCGAAGAGGCCGGCGAGGGAAGGTGCGATGGTGACTGAGAGGGCGAGGAAGAACGGCCAAGCGGCCGCTGGGTCTGCCACCAGGGAGAGGCAGAGCACCAGCGGCGCGTTGGCCAGGGCCAGCAGGACGTTGCCGGCCAGGAAGGTGTAGACGAAACCGAAGATGCTGCCGAAGGTTTCGAATCCTGGTCCTGACCAGCGGCGTTTGCGGGGAGCACGCACGGTGCTCATCCCTTCATGCCGCTCGTCGCGATGCCCTGGATGAAGTAGCGCTGGCCGATCAGGAAGATGATGAGGATGGGGATCACGGAGATCACCGAGCCGGTCATGATCATGGCGTATTCGGCGTCGAACTGGCCCACGAAGGAGCGCAGGCCCAGCTGGACGGTCCAGAGGCGGTTGGAGGTGAGGTAGATGAACGGGCCCATGTAGTCGTTCCACGTGTTCACGAACGTCAGCAGGGCCAGGCTCGCCAATGCGGGCTTGGACAGGGGCAGGATCACGCGGGCCCAGATGCCGTACTCGCTGAGCCCATCGATGCGGGCTGCTTCGCACAGTTCGTCCGGGATGGTCATGTAGTACTGGCGCATCAGGAACACACCGAACGCACCGAAAGCCTGCAACAGGATCAGGGCGTTGAAGCTGTTGGTCAGGCCCAGGTTCTGCATCATGATGTACTGCGGCACCATGTACGCCTGCCACGGAACGGCGATGGTGCCGATGTAGCAGAGGAACAGCACGTCACGCCCGGGGAAGCGGACCTTGGAGAAACCGTAGGCCGCCAGTGAGCCCGTGAGTACCTGAAGGCAGGTGATGATCACTGCCAGGTAGAGCGAGTTCTGCAGGTAGCCCATCATGGGAATGCGGGTCCAGATGTCGGCGTAGTTGCTCCACACAAACTCCTGCGGGATCCACTGGATGGGGACGGTGAGGACCTGGTTGTTCTCCTTCAGCGAGGAGGACACCATCCAGATGAACGGCACCATGAGCGCCACCACCAGGACCACCAGCACACCGTAGATGATCACATTGGCGGTCCGCTTCTTCTGCTCGCGCGGCGAACGCTTGCGGACTGTCCGACGGCGGTCTCCCGCACCTGCAGGAGGCAGGCCCGACCCGGCGAAGCGGGCCTCAGCCTTGAGGTCTTCGGCCATGTTGGTCATCAGCGTTCCCTCCGCTGTTGGATCTTGAACTGCAGGACGGTGACCGTCAGGACGATGAGGAACAGGACCAGCGAAATGGCCGAGGAGTAGCCGAACTTACCTTCGCCGATGCCCTCCTGGTAGATCAGCTGGGACAGGACTGTGGTGGAGCGTCCGGGGCCGCCGTTGGTCATGACGACGATCAGGTCGAACACCTTGAAGCTGGAGACCGTCAGCATGACCACCACGAAGAACGTGGTAGGCCGCAGCGACGGGATGGTGACGTTCCAGAAACGCTGCCAGGCGCTGGCGCCATCGACTTCCGCGGCCTCGTAGAGTTCGGTCGGGATGGCTTGGAGTCCGGCCAGGTAGAGGACCATGTAGTAGCCCATGTCCCGCCACACGCTGGTGATGATCACGGCAGGGAGCGCCCAGTCCGAGCTTGAGGTCCAGCCCGGTGCGTTGGCGATGCCGATCGCGTGGAGGAGCTGGTTGATCGGTCCGTTGTCCGGGCTGAACAGCATGTTCCAGACGACGGCGACGGCAACCAGCGAGGTGATGTACGGGAAGAAGATCGCAACCCGGAAGAAGCCGATGCCCTTGAGCTTCCGGTTCAACAGCATGGCCAGGAGCAAGGCCAGGGCCATGGTCAGGGGAACGTGCCCGAGCGCATAGACCACGGTGTTGCGCAGCGCGATCCAGAACGAGTCGGAGGCGAACATCCGCTGGAAGTTCGCCAGCCCAACCCACTTGGGAGCACTGAACGAGGTCCACTCCATGAAGGAGAGCGCGAAGGCGGCGAGGACGGGGATCAGGGTGAAGGCCAGGAAACCGATGAAGTTCGGGAGGATGAACGTCCAGCCGATCAGGGTATTACGCCTGGCCTGCTTCCTGTTGCCCCGGCCGGCAACAGCCGGGGCAACGGGCTTGGAGATTGTTTCTGTACTCATAACGAGCCTTACTGGCCGAGGACTTCGCTCTTGACGCGCTTGCCCATCTCGGCAATTCCATCCGTGACGGAGCGCTCGCCAACCATGATCAGCTCGTGCTCCTGGTTGAGGACCTTGTCCGTGGCCGCCGACTTGTCGCTCACAGGCATTTCGAGTGCGGTGGTGTCCGGGGTGAAAGCCTTCTTGGACAGCTCGTCGGTGGGCATGCCGTCCAGTTTGAAGTAGGCGTCCTTCACAGCATCGTTCTGCAGAGCAGGAACAACGCCGATCTTGGAGATGGCCTTGGCGCCCTCCTCACCGGAGGCCCATTCGATGAACTTCTTGGCCTCATCGGAGTGCACGGCGTTCTTGTTCACGGCGAAAGCCGTGGGCGAACCGAACGTGGTGACCTTGCCGTCGTCGTTCTTCTGGGGCATGGGGGCCAGGCCCCAGTTGACGTTGGTCTTGCCGTCCTTCTTGGCCTGCAGGATGCCGGCGATGTACCAGGTGCCCATGGGCATCATGGCTGCCTGTCCGGTTTCAAACATGGTCCGGTAGCTGGTCTTCTGGCTCTTGGCCGTGCCAAAGTCCAGGGTGGCGCCGCTCTTCTGCAGGTCCAGCGCGGTGTTGTACTGGTCCTCGAAGTAGCCGTAGTCGCCGCTGTTCTGGTCCTGGCCGTTCTGGGCTGCAGAGATGGCCTCAACCACTGAACGCCAGATGTGATGGTACGTGCCGTAGACCTTCTTGCCGTCCGCGCCGGTTGTGGTGAGCTTCTTGGCCAGTGCCGTGTACTCGTCCCAGGTCAGGTCCTTGGGGTCTTCCACCCCGGCGGCCTTGAGCAGGTCCTTGTTGTAGTACAGCAACCAGAAATCCTGGCGGTAAGGCGCTGCGTAGTATTTGCCGTTCATGTCGAAGGCATCGAGGCCGGCGAGTTTGTCCTTGCCAACCTTGTCCACTACGTCGCCGATTTCCTGCAGCTGGCCGTTGCTGGCGTAGCGGGAGTAGTCAATGACGTTCTTCATGGTCAGGACGTCCGTGGTGTCCCCGCCGGCCAGCATGGTGGTGACCTTCTGTGGGTAGTCATCGGCGAGGATGTCCACGGGCTCAATGTCGATGTTCGGGTTGGCAGCCTCGTAGCTGTCGAACAATGCCTTGAACTCCGGGGTTCCCTCGTAGTTCCAAACGGAGACCGTCAGCTTGGTCTTGCCGTTTGCTGCCGGTTGGTCGGCAGGGCCTGCTGCGCCTGAGCAGCCGGCGAGTCCAAGCCCTGCAGTCACCGCAAGGGCGATCGCGGCGAGGGTTGTGCGCTTCATTGCGTTCTCCTTAGTACTGGTATTAAGTCTGCCGCACGTGCGGCAGGTTGGTTCGTGCGGACTTAGGCGCTGAGGCCAAGATCCGCGTGCACTACTTGGGCCAGGAGGTCCTTTCCGGCGAGGTACCGTTCAAGGTCATCCAGGGCGGCATCGGACATCCGCCGGGTTTCCGTGCCGAGCGATCCGGCGATGTGTGGGGTGATGATCACATTGGGCAGGTCATACAGGACCGAATCCGCCGGGAGCGGTTCGGGTTCGGTGACATCAAGGAGCGCGGTGATGCGACCCTTGCGGCATTCGGCTTCGAGCGCCGCTGTGTCCACAAGGGAGCCGCGCGCGGTGTTGATGAGCGTCGCGTGGTCCTTCATGATGTCCAGTTGGTGGGTGCTGATCATGTTGCGGGTTTCCGGCAGGGCCGGTGCGTGGATACTTACGACGTCGGACTCCCGCAGCAGTTGCTCCAACGTCACCAAGCTGCCACCGGCGGCAGCGACCTCCGCCGGGTTCGCGTGGGGATCGCTGACCAGGCACGTAACGTCCTGCAGTTGCTGGACCAGGTTCACCACGCGGCGGCCGATGCGCGAGAAGCCGACGATTCCAATGACCCGGCCGATGTTTCCGAGTTCTCCGCGGGCCGTAGCGTAGTCCCAGTCCTCGCGGAAGGTCCGGGCATCGTTGGCCAGGACGTGGGCCTTCTTGCCTGCCAGCACGATCGAAGCGAACGTGAACTCGGCGACGGGGATCGCATTGGCGTCTGCTCCGTTGGTGACAGTGATGCCGCGATCCCACAACTCCTCGCTCACAAAGCTGCGGACCGTCCCTGCACAGTGGAACACTGCCCGGAGTTTGGGCATACGCTCCAGGCGTTCTGCAGTGAGTCGCGGAACGCCCCAGCTGGTGAGGAGGATTTCCACCTCTTCCAAGCGGCCCGTGAGTTCGGGTGCGTCGAGGGAATCCGTCCATGGTTGCCCGCCGAGGTCCACCATTCCTGCCAGCCGCTCCAGTCGTGCGGAATCGAACTGGTCAGCAAAGGTTCCGCTATTCATGACCAGCAGTGCCTGGGGCTTGAGCGACATTCAGGGACCCTCCCTTCGGTTCTTTGTTGGTCTGTTCGACCGTGATTTATGTGTTGCATCACATCTAATAATCAGTACATACTCATGAACAAGACAGTTCATTCAACTCAATCGAGCTTGATCTAAAACGTTCATACTCGAACATCTGAGAGAAGAATCTTCATGGCAACACCCTCCGGCTCCGTCACCGTCGACGCACCGCCGCTTCGCAGTGCTTGGGGCGCCGAGGCGTCCGTTCCGGCCTTGCGTGAATCGCTCCGCGACGCCCGCTCGCGACTCACCGTGCCACCAGCGTCCGACGTCGGGTGGCAGCACATCTCTTTGGACTCGGCGGCGTCGCTGGCTGAGCAAGCAGCCACCGAGAAGGGCACCCCTTGGCCGCAACCGTTGGTCTCCCACTATGCGCGGTACTTCCGCGACGGAAACCGCACGGCCTATGAGGGACTCGTGGCGGGACGGCAGCAGCGGCTGACACGCGCCGTCGTGATGGCTGCTTTCTCCGGTGAGGGCTGGCTGGACGAGGTGATCGACGGTGCGTACCTGCTGTGTGAGCAGAGCTCGTGGAGTTGGGCCGCGCACGACGACGTGTTCACCCAATCCGGCGAGGTGGTTCCGGACCGTTCACGCCCGTATCTGGATCTTGGTGCCGGCGAAGTGGTGTCGCAGCTGGCCTGGCTGGACCACGTCCTGGGTGCTGCGCTGGATCAGCGGGCGCCTGGTCTGCGGAAGCGCCTGCGCCTTGAGGCCCATGAGCGCGTGATCCGTCCTTTCCTGGAGCGACTCGATTGGCACTGGCTTGGCCTCAACGGCGACGTGCACAACTGGAACCCGTGGATCCACTCGAACATCATTGCTGCGGCACTGCTGTTGGTTGACGATGCCGAACTGCAGGCAACGGTCATTGCCCGCTGCATCGAGGGCCTGGACCGCTTCCTCGCCTCGATCCCGGCCGACGGCGCGATCGACGAGGGCTTCGCGTATTGGTGGAACGGAGCCGGCCGTGCTTTGGAAGGTTTGGCACTGCTTGAGCAAGCCGCGGGGCTCAATCCCGATCTCCCGGTGGTCCGTGCGCTCGTCGCGTTCCCCAGCAGCATGCATGTGGGCGGGTCCTGGTTCCTCAACGTTGCCGACGGCCCCGCCCGCGCGGCCGACTCCTTGCCCTGGGACATGCTGCATCGCTGGGCCGTCCGGCTGGACGATGACGCAGCCGCCCAACTCGCCGCAACCTTTGCCGCCGTCGAGCCTGAACCCAACCCAGCCGCCGGACTGGGCCGCGTCCTCACCCAACTGAGTCGCAGCAGTGCGCGTTTTGAGCCCTCAAAACGCGCACAACTGCGACCCAGTTGGGGGACGTGGCTCCCGTCCGTGCAGATCATGCTTGCCCGGCAGACTCCCGGATCCACGGACGGGCTCACGCTTGCGGCCAAGGGCGGGCACAACGGCGAGCACCATAACCACCGGGATGTAGGCTCCGTCGTGGTTGCCGTGGACGGTGTGCCCCTCCTGGTCGACGCCGGCCAACCCACGTACACCGCGCAAACGTTCGGCCCCGATCGCTACCAGATCAGGGCCATGCAAAGTGCGTGGCACAGCGTCCCGGCACCGTTTGGGCTCGAACAAGGGACGGGCTCGGAGTTCGGGGCAACCGTCCTGCAGGAACCCACTCCTGATGAGCCAACGCTTGCGCTGGGCCTCGGCGCCGCCTACGGGCTCGACCATCCTGAGCAGTGGATCCGCACCTCGATCCTCAACCGGGAGGCCAGGACCGTAGTCATCGATGACCGCTGGAACCTCCCGTCCCCGGCACCGGAAGGAACGGACGACGTCGACATCACCTACCTGGCTGCCGGCACCGTCCGCTTGGGCCAGGACGCGACGGCGACCATCACCCCTGAGGGCATCCCGACTGTGGCGGGCGGCCGCGGAGTCCAGCTGCGCTGGAAGCCCGAGACCGCCGTCGTGCTCGTGGACGAATGGCACCAGGACGATCCGCTGCTGGGCGATATCTGGGGCGACAAGCTGACCCGGCTGCGGTTCCGCATGCCCGCCGAAACCCGCGCTTCCGGCGCGTTCACCCTCACTCTGGAGGAAACACATGAGCACTGAACCAGGCCAGGAATCCGGCGGAAAGTCGCTGTTCTCGCTGCAACGCCGAGAGCGGTTGATGGAGGAGTTGCGCGCCCACGGGGCCATCACCGTCCGCGACATCGCCGCCAAACTGGGAGTCAGCGAACTGACCATCCGCCGCGACGTGAACATCCTCGCCGACGAAGGACTCGTGTCCCGTGTACACGGCGGCGCAACACTTCCGAGTCCGCTGGACCGATCCACGGCAGGGCGGGCCACCTCCCACAGCTACTCGATCGGCATGGTTGTCCCGTCCCTGGACTATTACTGGCCGCAGGTCATCAGCGGTGCCCGCGGCGAGGCCGAGGTTCAGAACCTCCGGATCGCGGTCCGTGGCTCCGCCTACGACGCCGCTGACAACCGCCGCCAGGTGCAGGCGTTGCTTGATACCCAGAACATCGACGGGCTCATCGTGGCTCCGGACATGGGTGGCGAGCACGGCAAAGAGTTGCTCCGCTGGCTCAATGCCCTGCCCATTCCCGTGGTCCTGGCCGAGCGCCGGGCGCCGTCGGAGATCCCGGCGCACAAGCTCGAGTGGGTGGCCACCGACCATGCATTCGGCGCGGGAATGGCCGTGCGGCATCTGTGGCAGGAGGGGCACCGCATGATCGGATGCCTTACCGATTCCACGAGCCCTACCAGCCCGCACGTGGTCCGTGGGTGGAAGCAGGCCATGAATGCGTTGAAGATTCCCCTGGACAAATCCATCCACGAGGATTCGGCCAAGCTGGACAACGGAGACCGGGCCAAGCATTTCGACCGCGTGCTGGAGCTGTGCCGTGAATCGGGAACCACCGCCATGTTGGTGCACTCCGATACCCAGGCTGTGGCATTTGTGCAGCACTGCGTGGACCGCGGCGTGGACGTGCCGGGAAGCATGGCAATTGTGGGCTACGACGACGAGGTTGCCTACCTTGCCGAGCCCGCCATCTCGGCAGTGCGGCCGCCCAAGAGCTATGTGGGGAAGGTGGCAGTGCAACTCATGGCCGCGCGCCTGGCCGAGGGAAGGATGCGGCCGGTGCATCGGATCGACCTGAACCCTGAACTGATTGTCCGGGAGTCGTCCGTCGGGGCGCCGCGTGCTGCTTCCGTCAGCCTGGTGGAGGATGCGCTCTGATGGCTCTTGAACTCCCGCCGTTGGACCACGCGCTATCCCCGTACACCGGCCTGACCCGTTCCCACTGGACCGCCTACGCGGACTACATGCTCCGCTCTGTGCACCGCTTCGGTTCCGAGGACCACGCCAACATCTACCTGCCCGGACCCAACAGCCGGTACGGCCGGGGGAGCGATTCGCTGGAGGCCTTCGCCAGGACGTTCCTGCTCGCCTCCTTCCGGATCGCCGGTGACCCCGCGAACACTGGCTGGATCGCGGAGTGGTACGCCGCCGGCCTGGATGCCGGGACCAACCCGGCGAATCCCAACCGATGGCCGACGCCCGGCGAGCTGGGGCAGGCGAAGGTTGAGGCGGCGTCGCTGGCGGTTGGCCTGGCACTGACCCGCGATGTCCTGTGGGACAAGTTGCCGCAGCGGGTGCAGGAGCAACTCATCGCGTGGTTCGAGACCGTGATCGGCGAGGAGTATCCGCCGATCAACTGGGTGTGGTTCCAGATCGTGGTGGAAACGTTCCTGGCTTCCGTCGGCGGGCGGTACTCCGACGAGGACATCGACGCCGGCCTCGCCATCCACGATTCCCTCTATCGGGGCGGTGGCTGGTTTTCCGACGGTCCTGAACGTGCTTACGACCATTACGTGGGCTGGGCCTTCCAGGTGTACCCGCAGCTCTGGGCGTTGATGGCAGCCGACGATCCGCGCGTCGCGGCCCGCAAGAAGCTCGACGGCGACCGGCTGGCTGATTTCCTGGACGACTTTTCCTACCTTGTCGGCGCCAACGGGGCCCCGCTGATCCAGGGTCGGAGCCTGATCTACCGTTTCGCGGCTGCAGCGTCATTCTGGGTGGGGGAGTTGTCCGGGCACACCCGCTTGGCTCCGGGGATGGCCCGGCGGGCCGCCTCGGGGATGCTTGACTACTTCGCGCGGCACGGAGCCCTCAACCCGGAGGGGCTCCTGTCGATCGGCTTCCACGGCGAGTTCCCGGGCATGAAACAGGCGTACTCCGGGTTCGGATCGCCGTACTGGGCAGCGAAGGGGATGCTGGGCCTGGCCCTTCCCGCCGACCACCCGGCGTGGACATGTGTGGAGGCGCCCTTGCCCGTTGAGGTCGGCGATACCCAGCGGCTCATCACAGCACCGGGTTGGCAGGTTGACGGCACTGTCGCTGACGGAGTGGTGCGAATCCGGAACCACGGGACGGACCATGCCGTTCCGAGAGCCGTTTTGGCGGATTCGCCCCTCTATGCCCGGATTGGCTACTCGACGCACACGTTCCCTGACCTGAATCCCGAGTCGTTGGACAACGCGGTGGCGTTCGTCGACCCTGACGGCGGCCTGACGCACCGGACCGGCTTTGAGTACCTGGGGACATTTTCCGTGGACGGCGTTGAAGTTGGGGCGTCCCGGTTCACCGCCAACTGGATCACGCCCGATCCCGACGCCGGCCCGGACCACGGCAGCGGCGTCTCCGGCACTGCGAGTCCAGGGCCGACCGTGACCGTGGTGTCCGCGACGCGTGGTGCTCTGGAGCTACGGTTGGTACGGGTTACTGGTGCCTCAGAGGCGGCGTTACGGATTGGTGGCTGGCCCGTGGATGCTGCTTCATCCGTGGTCAGCTCGGTCCACGCCGTGTCCGGGTTCGGGAATGTCCTGGATACGTCCGGGACTTTCCTCCGGCCCGGCGCCCACCCGATGGGCTCGGAGTTCACCATCCCGTGGGCCGGAACCGCCGGTCCCGCGCGCGACGGCGACTACGCCGCCGTCGTACATCTCGCCGGTGCCGGAGGTGCTTCGGACACGGTGCGTTACACCGACGGCTGCTTCGAATTCCCCGACGGCGTGGTCATCCCGGCCGATCTGCTCACCCGATTCGACGACCAGTGAAAAATTCTGCTGGATCATTCCCTCCCTCACCCGGGACCGACCTTGAAATGATGCGGCAGGCGGCGGCTGATTCGGGAATGATTCAGCAGAATCCCATGGGTAGGCTCTCCAGATGACTCAAACCGACACCAAAGCCCGCCTTCTCGCGGCCTACGATGCCCAACTTCGCACCGACGCAGAGACCCCGAGCGCCCTCACGGTGACCGAGCACGGACCACTCCGTCTGGTGACTTTCCTGGGTGGCCGCGGCTTCATCACGTACCGGGACCTGGGCGGAGCCGATGAAGTCGGAGTCCGCGGGCTGGTCTCGGACGCCGTGGCCTACTTTGACGGTCTGCCGGAAATCACAAAGGTCGAGTGGAAGTCCCGCGGCCACGACCATGCGCCCGGGCTCCACGAAGCACTCCTGGACCATGGCTTCACACCTGACCCGCCGGAGTCGATCATGATCGGCGAAGCCCGGGCGCTCAGCCAGGACGTGCCCTTGCCGGAAGGCGTGACATTGCGCCGGGTGGTTGATGAACCTGACGTCCGGGCCATGAGCGCCATGCAGGACAAGGTCTTCGGCGAGCCCGTCTCGGACGAGATGGCGGAGGCGCTGCTTCGCCGGCTTTCGCTTGATGATGCCATGGAACTCTGGGTTGCCGAGGCGGACGGCGGCATCGTCAGCGCCGGCCGTCTGGAACCCGTGCCCGGCACCGACTTCGCCGGGATCTGGGGCGGAGCCACGCGACCGGAGTGGAGGGGCCGAGGGATCTATCGTGCGCTGACTGCCCGCCGGGCTCAGTCCGCGTTGGCGCACGGCAAAACGCTCATCAACAGCGACTCCACCGAGTTTTCCCGCCCGATCCTCGAGCGCTCCGGCCTGGTCAAGGTCTCAACCACCACGCCCTATCGTTGGACGCGGAGCTGACCGGCTTAGGACGGTGAGTAGCGGTTCCCTTATTCACATTTAGGACCACAAATGTGAATAAGGAGGCCTGTTGTTGTTAGTTGTGCCCGAAAATAACAATAAGGGACCCGTATTGCTCGTTCGGAGCACAGGGAGGCCCCCTCGGAAAGCTTCCGAGGGGGCCTCCCTGGAGAACGCAGATTCTTACTTACCGGCGGCGAAGCTGCTCACACACTGCCCCTGGTTCTTGAAGATCGGCGACGGGCTCCACTTCCATCCGTCGTCCTTGCAGGCTTCCTTTCCTGTGGAGATGTCCACGCGGTACTCCTTCACGGTCCCGTCCGGAGCGGTCACGGTGACAACCGCCGTCGGGCTTTCCGCGGTGGGTTGCCGGACGGTCACCTTCGCGTTCGTGTCCAGCGGGTAGCCGACGACGGCGGGAGTCGCCGACGAGGCCAGCGCGCGGTACGCGGTGGTTCCGGGAGCGAAGCCGACCACTGATGCCTGGTTGACCAGGAGCCGGCCGAGCTCGGCGAATCCTGCGTCGGCCAAGCGGTTTCCGGCGATGGCTACCTCGGCGACCTTCGTGTAGGAGGCCGTGGTGACGAAGGAGACGCGGATACCGCGGGTGGTGACTGGATCGAAGGAAACGGTGGTCGGAGCGGAAACGGAGAGCCCGGTCACCGTGCCGGCTGAGGTGTCCTTCCACGTGCCCGCTGCATCCTGGTACTGGACCTTGAGGCTTTGCGCGGTCTTCTCGGCCGACATGACTGTCACGGAGGAGACGGTGTAGTCGCGGCCGAAAGCGTAAGACAAGCTGTCACCGTTGCGCCCGCCGCTGACCCAGTTGGACCAGCGGGTGGAGGGGTTGGCATCGCACGTGTTCTTCGCGATGTACGAGCCCTCGGTGTAGCTTGCCATGACGGTGGTGGCGGGGTCGTCCTTGCAGATGTTGGCCACGGGGACGCGGTCCACCACGATGACGGTCAGGGTGGCATTAAGTGAGCCGGCCTTGCCCGGGACCGTCAGAGTTCCCGCCGTTTCCAGAGAAGCGGCACCCAAAGCAGACCAATCCCATGTCACGGCGAGCGGATTGCGGGCCGGGCCGTCTGCGATCTGGCCGGGCACCGTGGCCGGAGCTGCCGCCTGCACGCTACCCAGCGAAGACCCAACCCCCACTGTCACCGACGCAGGATCTGTAGCAATGTACTGGCCCACAGTCACGGTCAGGACTGCCTCAAATGCCTGCCCATAGGGATCGACGCCGGAACCGTACACCGTCACTTTGCCTGCCTTCTGCCACGCGCCCGCGTCGACGGAGGACCACGTCACAGGCAGCGGTTTGCCCGGGCCTGACTTGTACACGGGGTGACGGTGGTTGGCAGCGCAGGAGGAGCCCCAACGGGAGTGCTCACGTCCAGCGGTGCCACTCCCAGCAGCCTCAGATCCGCGATGTCCGTGAACGCCCATGCTTGGTGCGGGCTGGCAAGCGCGGTGGCCGTCGTGCCAGTTGATGAAGCCAAGGCAACGGATGTCCCGGCCGCCGTTTGGTTACCTGAAACCTGCAACGAAATGGCGGCCCCGGCGTTCACCAACGTCCACTGTTTCGCGTTCTCCGTGGTCACTATCCACTGTGCAGAAGGAGTGGACCTGGCCTGTTCCAGTGAGAGGGAAGCCAAGGAAGCTGCGCCGGATTGGCTGCCATTCAACACACCGCCGGTGCCTGTCAGGACCCGCCCATCGGAAGCAGTGACAATCCAGCGACGGTCATTCGCGAACTCGTCATCGGCACGAACCGCGTTGAACGTCCAGATCTGCGGAGCCACTCCGGCGGCGTCGGAACCGAGGTCCTGGATCGAAGCACCGCCCGTGCCGGCCGTCAGGTACTTGCCGCTCGCCTCACCGGAGAGGTGGTAGCGGTGACCGTCCTCAACAGGTGCGGCGTCCTCCGAAACGCCGCTGACGCCGTCGACGACGAACGTCACCACGGACGCGGCTGGCACCTCAACCGTGGCGGACTTCGCCGCGGTGTCGATGGCGACCGGCGCGCCTTTCACCAGGGCGTTCTTCTCAATGTCGTCCAGGGGCGACTTGGTGGTGACCACCGGCGTGACCTTCGCGCCCGGAGCGATGCTCCCGAAGCGGCTGAGATCGATGGTGACCTTCTCCGCCGTCGGGGTGTCATTGAAGTGGACCAGCGTGGCACCGGTGCCGTCGGCGCGGAGGGCGCTGGCCGTCTTGGCGTCGTTGTTTTGGATGAGGAAGTCGCCGGGGCGGATGTAGTGCGTGAAGTTGCGGGTGGTGTTGTACTTCTGGTTGGTCAGGACCTTGCACTTGGCCGAGTCCAGGACGGCGCCGTCGTTGAGCCTGCGGTTGGAGTAGCCCTCACGGCCGGCGTAGTCGCAGTCGAAATCGACGTAGATGGAACCCCAGCCCTTGTCGGCTTTCTCCTGCTTGTACGTGTCCTCCACAGGCTGCCAGAACACCCAGGCATTCGGCTCGAGTTCGCGGAGGTCGTTGACCATCCGGCTCGCGATGCCCAAGCCATTGGTGATGTTGGAGCGGTCCCAGCCGCTGGTCGAGTCGCCGAGCGCCGGGTTGCCGGTCCAGAAGCCGCCCACTTCGCTCATCCACAACGGCTTCTCCGTGGAGTTGGCCAGGTCGCGGACCCTGCGACGGTCATTGGTTCCGTAGGTGTGGACGTTGAGTTGTGAGACAGCGTCCTTGGCTTCCTGGCTGTAGCCGTTCCAGTTGGTCATGAACTTGGTGGGATCGGTCTCGTCCATCGCCGAGATCACCGCGTCGGTGCTGCCTTTGGCGAGTTCGGCGGCCAGCAGCTTGGTGACGCGGTCCTGCGCGGCGGGGTAGATCAGCGCGCCTTCCTGCTTCTGCGTGTACGTTGTGGGCGGCTTCCCCGTGGCGGCGTTGATGTCCGTGCCCCAGTAGCCGGAGTTGGGCTCGTTGAACGGATCGATGGTGTCCACCTTGATCCCGCTGCCCTGCTCAAGAAGCTCGACGGCGTGCCGCATGTACGCGGCGAACTTTCCTTCCGCTTCGGGCAGCAGGTTTTCGCCCTTGTTGGTGTTGACCTGTCCGGAGACGTAGCCGCTCTTGGTCATGAACCAGGGCGGCGAGTTGCTGAAGGCTTCCCAGTGGGTGATCTGCTGATCTTCGGCCAGACGCTCCACCCACCACCGCTGGTTCTGGTCGGCGTCGGGGTTGTAGGAGGCGGGGTCGTCCGGGTCCCAGGCGTTCAGGAAGGCGAGCTTGTTGGCTTGGGTTTTGTCGACGCTTCCGTCAGGGTTGTAAAGGTTCGACGCCGGATGGCCGGGTTGCGCTTCGGCGACCGGCTTCCACCATCCCTCCACAGCGCTGCCGTCGTTGAGGTAGTTCGCGACATCCGATGCGTTGCCGCCCCCGACGTTGTAGCGGGCGATGTTGAGGTTCAGCCCGTCCTCACCGAAGACCTTCTGGTACAGCTCCTCGCGAAGCACCGGTGAGTATCCCGCCGTCGCATTCGCAAACCAGACCAAGCTGGTTCCCCACCCTTCGAAAGCCTCGCTCCGGCTGGCCGGGTTCGGGGTGATGGTGATCTGGGTTGCGTCGACTGCCTGTGCGGCTGGTGCTGTGGGCAGGAGGGCCAGGCCTGTGGCTGCTGTGACGGCTGCCGCCAGAGCAGCCACAGGCCTTCGGAGTCTTGGAATCGCCATGGGTGTACCTCGTCATCGGGGCTTGGGTGCTTGTCTGTGCCGGTCTTCGTGCGAAGCCGGGCAAACCGAGACTATGAGGAGGTTTGGGGCCTCACAAGCGAGTCGAACAGGGTCGATCGGGGTTGGTCGGAAGTGTTCTTGGTCGATTGCAACGCGAGGTCACTTAGGGCCCATTCAAGCCGTCTGGATGGGCCGTATCTGACCCCGCGTTGCGGTTGACCGCGACAAGCTGTATAGATGTATACAAGTACACTCACTCTTCATTGGCGGCACCCTTGGCAGATCCTCAACCTCGGAACACCGGGGCACACCTCGTTTACACGGAATTGAAGCGGCAGATCCTCGACCTTGAACTCAAGCCAGGCGCGCGCATCTACGAGCCCGCAATGGCCTCGTCACTGCAGGTCAGCCGCACGCCGCTGCGCGAAGCGATCCGCCGTTTGATTTCGGAGAGCCTCCTGGAGCAGCAGCCCACCGGGGGAGTGCGGGTTCCGCTGCTTGATGCGACGGCAATCTCCGAGCTGTACGACGTGCGGGCCGCACTGGAATCCCTGATGGCCCGTGAAGCGTGTGCCCGCGCAACGGAGGCCGATATCGAAAAACTGCAGGGAATCCTTGAACGCAACGCTGCCATGGTGGGCTTCGCGGACGAAGCCATGAAGTACGGGGTAACGCTCCACGCCACCATTGCCTCAATCGCCGGCAACTCCTGGGCATTGCGTTTCCACGGGCAGATCGCCAGCCAGGTGGAACGGTACCGATACTTCACCAACAACTCCGCCGAGCGTCGTGAGGAAGCCTTGGCCGACCACCGCCGGTTGGTGGCCGCCCTGGCTGCGAAGGACGCGGACACTGCGGCGAAGATCGCATTTGACCACGTCATAGGAGCCCGGGACGAGACAGTGCGCATGATCTCGGTCAAGGGCCTCGACCTCGAATGATCGGTGAACTGGGGCGGCGTTCGTCCACGGCACTTCTTGTCCATTCTGCGTTGATCCAGGCAGTGACGTTCCTGGTCCGGCCCGCCGCCACCTACCGGGCCCTTGAACTCGACGTCCCAGCCTTCGCCCTCGGTGTTCTCGCTGCCAGCTACGCCGTCTTTCCCTTGCTGCTCGCGCTGCCCATCGGCAACCTGGTGGACCGCCTGGGCGAGCGTCGGCTCATGGCTGCAGGGTCCGCCGTCGTTCTTCTTTGCTCAACGTTCCTGCTCTTTTGGGGGACGTCCGTAGCGGCGCTGATCGCCGGAACGGCGCTTCTGGGTGCGGGCCAGCTGGCCTGTGTTGTGGGGCAGCAGGCGGTGGTGGCGAACAACGCGGTGTCTTCGCGGCTCGACTCAGCCTTTGGCTACCTGACGTTCGCGGCGTCGTTGGGGCAGGCGTTGGGACCGCTCGCCATTTCGCTTGTTGGCGGTGCATCCGTGCGGCCGGACACCCAGGCAATCTTCATTCTGGCCGTTGCCATGGGATTGGTGCTGTTCTGCACCACGTACCTTGTTTCCTCCCAGGTGAGCAGCGGTCGACGAACCTCACGATCCGCCGAGGCACCGCGGGGGAGCGCCTTTTCCCTGCTGCGGGCCCCCGGCGTGGCCCGTGCACTCGCCACCAGTGCAACAGTGTTGGCAGTGGTGGACCTGACTGTTGTTTACCTGCCCGCGCTGGGCGCCGAACGCGGCATCACCGCCGCCACGGTTGGCCTGATGTTGACCGTGAGGGCGGTGTTCTCCATGGTCTCCCGGCTTGGGCTTGGCCGGGTGTCCCGGACGCTGGGCCGTTTGAAGCTGTTGATCCTCAGCCTGGCCGTGTCCACAGTGTCCCTGGCCGTTGCCGCGATTCCGATGCCGGAATGGCTGTTGTTTGTTGTCATGGCCTTCCTTGGCCTCGGTTTGGGAATTGGCCAACCGCTCACCATGTCCTGGCTCTCCGCGCAGGCGCCACCGGGGCAGCGCGGGCGGGCGTTGGCTCTGCGGCTCGCGGGAAACAGAGTCGGCCAAGTGATCCTGCCGAGCGCCATAGGTGTTGTTGCTGTTGGGCTCGGCGCGGCCGGTGTGTTCCTGGCCTCTGCGGTGGCCGTCGGCGGGACGATGCTGATGCTGCGGGGTGTGCGCCTGGACGACTGATGGAGTTGCCGGGAGGTGGCTGTATAGACTGCCGAGCATGCTGTTAGAAGTCGGGGCAAAACGAAACGTTGCTGAGTCCGGATCGTCGTCGATTCGGTTCGGTGAAGAGCCCAAGAAGTCGGGGCAGTGGGCCGGACGACGGCTGCTCTGGAACGGAGACGAGGCTGCTTTCAACCTCTCGTTCTGGTGCGGCACCTGCCCGTTGGTCTTTGAACGGCTCGAGGGTGCCACAGAGACAGTTTCGATCCCCGAGGTCCAACTGCAACTCAACTCCGGGCTTGAAGGTATCGACGACGGCGTCCTCAACGCACTCGCATCTGTTCTGCCAGCCGGGCAGTACATTCCCCTGTTGCTCGAAGTGCGGCCGGGCCTGGTGTATCCGGGGAAGCCAGGCGACTACTTCAGCGAAGAGCAGGTAGATACTTGGGGCCTGTCAGGTTTTTGGGGTTTGCCCGAGTATCCGAGCACCCCCTACTATCGCACTTGGCAGGCGCCCGTTGATCAAACAGCTCATGCGTTTGAGTTCGTTGTGCCGATGGTTCCACCCACATGGAACGACAGCGGCCGTGTGGCGGAATACTCCGCCATGCTGGCAGATGTCTCAACGCCGACTGCAGTGTCTGTTTCAGTGCTCGACGTCTGTCAGCCGGCCATGGACAACGGCTCCGACTATTACGTTCATTGGGGCCTGATGCATTTCCTGCTGGATGGACATCACAAGATGCAGGCTGCCGCGGAATCCGGCCGGCCACTGCGCCTGCTGTCTTTGTTGGCTGTCGAGGACGGACTGTCGAGCGAAGACAAAGTGGATCAGATCGTTAAACTCCGCGCGAATCCTCCGGCACCTCGAAGGGCCTCGTCGTAGGGTGATTCTCCACAATCAACCCTTCCGACACTGAGCATCCGTCATTTTCCGCAGGCTCCCTTCACTGCTAATTAGGCAGACGTGGAGGGGGTCTTTTGCCATGGAAAAGAGCACAGTTTTCCGGATGATGGATCCGGAGGCGCTGTCGGCGCGGTGCGACCAAGCCTGGGAGTACTTCCTGCCCGGTGATGAAGTCGAGATCGACTTTGCGGGGGGGGGGGGGGGTAATGGCTGGTTTGGTACAGGACGTCATGCCTGACGGAACTGGCGTCTGGATCTACGTCAACGGAGTTGGCAGGCGACTGTTCGGCGCCGGGGAAGACGTAGAAATCAGGGTGGTCCGGAAGGTCCCCCGCCCGAACATCGTGCCGGAACCGGGAGGGGACGATGATTGGAGGCTCCTTTGAAATTACACATCTTGGCGGCGGCGGTCGCACTGGTGATCGGCGGCGCCGGTGCCATCATTTCCAATCCCGAGGTGGGGGTCGCTTTGGGTATCTCCGTGTTCGCAGGTGGCCTGGCGGATGTGAAACGCAGCCGACGCCAGAATTTGTCAGTCGCAGATGATAAGGAGTAACTCATGGAGAAACCACTATCGCCCATCTTTGACGACGCTGGCACGGAAGTCAGCCGTGATGCCTATTGGGGTCAGAAAGAACTCGGAGCGGCAATTGGCACTACCCCGGCATACGCCGGGACCTTGCTGCGCTTGGTTGGCCTGCTGGAGAGCGAAACCAAAGAACCAACCGGCGAGGCCCTGAGGACCGGTGCGGCCAAGCACGTCACGGTTGCCACGGCGGATGGGCCGCATCGATATCCGCGATGGAGGAAGGACCTGGTCCTCGGTGTTCTTTCACAGGCGTTGCAGGACAACCCAAAACCCCTGACAAGGTCTGAGTTGGAGAAGCGCAGGCATGGCGCGTCTTATTACAGTCGGCCGCAGTCTCCCGAAGGGCCACAATCTCCGGAAGAAAAAATTGTGGAACTGGAGCGCCGGATCGAGTTGTTGGAAAAGCGGCTGGTCGCCGTGTCAGGCCCGCTGTGAAACGGTAATGGCTGGCACAGAGGGATTGGTACCTCGTGGCAGCTCCGCCGGTCTTACTCCGCGAACAGCGCCGCCAGGTCCTCCGCCGTCAACGAACCGCCGGCCAGGGCATCGCCTTCCATCACATCCGCGAAGAGCTGCGACTTCTTGGCCTTCAACGCCATGACCTTCTCTTCGATGGTGTCCTTGGCCACCAGCCGGTAGACCATGACGTTCCGCGCCTGGCCAATGCGGTGCGTCCGGTCCACAGCCTGTGCTTCCGACGCCGGGTTCCACCACGGGTCCAGCAGGAACACGTAGTCGGCCTCGGTCAGGTTCAACCCGAAACCGCCGGCCTTCAGCGAGATCAGGAAGACGGGCGCGCTGCCGTTCTTGAATTCGCTCACTACGTCGCCTCGGTTCCGGGTGCTGCCGTCGAGGTAGCAGTATTCGATGCCCTCGGCATCCATCCGCTCGCGGACCTTGCCCAGGAAGCCCGTGAACTGGCTGAAGATCAGGGTCCGGTGGCCTTCGGAGATGATGTCCTCGAGCTGCTCGAACAGGACATCCAGCTTGGACGAGCGGACGGCGGAGAGGGAAGAGTCCACCAGCGAGGCGTCCAAGCTCAGTTGCCTCAGCAGGGTCAACGACTGGAAGATCGTGAACCGGTTCTTGTTGACGTCATCAATCAGGCCCAGGATCTTTTGCCGTTCGCGCTGCAGATGGGTCTGGTAGACCTTCTGGTGGCGCGGGTTCAGTACTACTTCCAGGACCTGTTCCTGCTTGGGCGGCAAGTCCTGGATAACTTGCTCTTTGGTGCGGCGCATCATGAGTGGACGGACACGACGGCGGAGCTTGCCCAGTTGCGCCGAGTCACCGTTCTTCTCCACGGGCTTCTGGTAGTTTTCGGCGAATCTCTTGGGGCTCGGGAACAGCCCGGGCGCCACGATCGAGGTGAGGGCCCAGAACTCCATGAGGTTGTTTTCCAGCGGAGTACCCGTGATGGCCAGCTTGAACCGCGCAGGAAGTTTTCGCGCGCACTGGTACGCCTTGGACTGGTGGTTCTTCACGAACTGAGCCTCGTCAAGCATGAGCCCGGCCCACTGGAAGTAGGCGTAGGCCTCATAGTCGATGCGGAAGAGGGCATAGGAGGTAATAACGACGTCGGCACCCGCCATCGCTTCGGACGGCAACAGGCCACTCTTCGCGAAAGTCTCCGAAACGGTGCGCACCACCAGGCCCGGAGCAAACCGCTGAGCTTCGGACGCCCAGTTGCTGACCACGCTGGTGGGGGCCACCACCAAGAACGGCGCCCTGTCGTTTCCGCCGTCCACGGCCAGCTCCTGCGCCGCGCACATCAGTGCAATGGCCTGCACGGTCTTGCCGAGACCCATGTCGTCGGCCAGCACTCCGCCCAGGCTGTGTTTGTACAGGAAGCTGAGCCAGTTGAAACCTTCGTGCTGGTATGGCCGCAGCTCAGCGTTAAGGCCGGCCGGCAGCGGCAGCCCGGTCACGCCGTCGTCGAGCAGTCCACCCACCGACTCCCGCCACGCGGCCGCCTGCTCGTCCACAATCCCCAGTTGCGCCAGCTCGTCCCAGAGCCCCACCTGGAAACGGCTGATCTGCAGGGTGCCGTCCTTGTTGTCCGGATTGTCCTGGAGGGAGCGGGCCTCGTCGATGAGTGCGCGGAGCTGGTGAAGTTCGGGGAGGTCCAGGGAGAAGTGGGCGCCGCTGGGCAGGAGCATGCGCGTTTGTCCGGCGGCGAGCGCGGAGAAGACTGCGGCGAAGGAGACCGGTTCGCCCTCGAGGGTGATAACGATGCCGAGGTCGAACCAGTCGCCGCTCGCGGTCTCCTTGGTGGAGATCGACACGACGGGCGCCTCTTCCGCCTCCCGGTAATCGGCGATGTCGCCGGACGTTTCAACCACGACGTCGGGCAGTTCCCTGAGTGCCGGCAGCACCTCTTCGGTAAACGCGAGGGTGTCGAGGCCGCCCAGTTCCGCGGTGGCCGTGAGCCGCGGCGCACCCCAACCTCCGGTGGCGGACTCTGCCAGGGCAGGGACGGTCTCCCACGGGTGCCCCAGCGATTCGAGAATGCGTGCCTCGGCGGCATCGTCGCGGTAGCCACGGTCCTCGGGATGCCGCCACAAAGGCTGTGCCGTGACCAGCGTTCCCGAGGTGTAATGCCACTCCCAGTGCAGCCTCACCTTGTGGTCATTGCCGTAGTTGGCCAGCAGGGAGAGCGTTGGCACTGCCAGCGTGGGCAGCTCCACTGACTCGTCGGCTGCCTGCACGGGCGTGGACTGCCGAAGCTTCGGGTAGAAGGAGGTGAGGAAGCGGCTCTCGTCCTCCGCGGGGATCTGCAGTGTGGAACCATCCGTGACGAACTCCAGGAGCTCGTCGCTGATACCGCCATCGATCGGGGCCAGCGTGATCAGGTTCTTCTGCGCCGTCACTCCGGGCAGCGTTTCCGCCCCGGATTGTGTGAAGAAGATCCCGTTGGCCGGCTTGCCCAGGAAGCCCACGGTTCCGGCATCAACCTCCTCCCCGCCTACGGTCACCGACGGCGCGAGCTGCAGGCCGCCGTCGTGCTTTCCGTTTGTGGTGCCGTTCGCGTCGGGCCGGGCCGCGCCGTGCCGGGCAAGGCTGAGGCCGACGACGGCGGGTTGGGACTCGACGCGGACAGGCTCGCTCCCAGCCGCATGAATCAGCGGGATTCCGGCCTTTGTTGCTTCGTCGAGGAGGACCCAGAGGTTTTTGCCGGTGAAGTCGTTCAGGCTCAGCCACATGGCACCCGACGGTTGCTGGCGGCCGTTGGGGGAGCCGTGGGCGGCGAGGAAGGTTTGCAGCCATTCCACCTGCGTTTCGTTGAACTCGCGGCGGAAGCTGACGTAACTGAGGTTGTTCCAGGACACGTCGCCGCGGATCCACTTGCCCTTGGCGCCCATCATCATGGGGCGGACCTTGAGTTGCCGGACACTGCGCACGGGGTCGCGGCGACCTGTGTAGGAAAAGTGGGCTGCCGGTTCCTCCACTTCGAATTGCAACGCGAGCTGAGTCCCGGCGGGGCTTTGCGTCGGACCGGGCTTGGCAATCAGCCTGTTGAGGGCGAGTTCCCACGCCGGGCGCGTTCCGGCCTGGTCCGGGCGGGCTGTCTGCATGCCGGGAGCCTGGGCCAGAAGCTGGGCGCGGATGCTCGGGTGGTCCTCGGCCGTGAAGAGGAGGGCGGCAACGTGCTTGCAGTCCTTGCGCACCGGGCAGCTGCAAATGCCCACTGAGCAGCTCCAGCCGCTGGGTTTGCGGACGAGTTTTGCCGAGGTGGAGTAAGGCTGCGGCGTGTTGCCGCGGACCTTGCCCAGGAGGAGCCCCGTGGCCGCATCGAACGTGATCCCCGTGACCCGGCTGCCCATGGCATAGGCCAGTCCGGCCGCGAGGGAGCGGTCGTTAATGGCGGGTGTTTGTATGGCCAGTTCCCAATTGTCATCGGGGTGGGACGGCATGCAGGCGGCTACTTTCGGCAGGAGGTTATCTGCTCAATCTTAGTCAGCCCCGAGCGGCCCCCAAACTTCGCCCACCGTTAACCTCAACCTCGATTGCGGCGCCATTCGCGCGCGTACGTTGAAGGTGTCCGGAGCACCATCAGCTTTCAGCAGTGAGGATTTCCCATGACTACCAACGAGTACCCCGTCGTCCTGAACAAAACCGCCGTCGAAGCCGGCAATGGGGACGTAGTGGATTCCAACGTCAACGTCGTGAATGAGATGTACGCGGAGCTCCTCAACAGCGACGAAATCGCACCGGCCGCGCTCAACAGCTACTTTGTTGACTTCTACCTGACGCAGGCACTGGCCGGCGGGTTTGCCCAGTACGTGTTCACCGCCCCCGAGCGCGATGAAGTGGATGCCTTTGTCCGCGCTGGATTGGTGGGAATCGGCGCTGCCCGGCACCTGGAACTTTTCAACCGCACCGCTGCTGCTTTTGACGCGTTGTCCGAAGACGAGGCTGAGGCCTACCTCGATGGCGAGCTGGACGAGTCCGAGGCCACGCCCGCATCGGTGGCGTTGCTGGATGAACTCGACGGCGAGTTCGAAGGCCTGCTCGAAGAAGAGGACATCGTGGACCTCAACGCCGACTACCTCCGCAGCCAGCCCGGCCTGCTGGTCCTGTCCGAGGAGGATATCGAGGCACACATTGCCGAGCGTGTTGCCCTCATCCCCGACCTGGAAGAACGCCGGGCCGAGGCCGAGGACGAAGCCCTCGCCAACGCACCCGAGTTCGAGGTCATCATTCGCGAATTGTGCGACGTTGCCGGCTACGCCCTGGAGAAGATCACCATGGGCGACCCCAACTACGAGCACGACGGCGTCACTACGCTGGCGTGGCATTTCTCCACCGACCACGGCGACTACATCATGATCGAGGACGAAGACGAGGCTTTCATGATCCACCCGGAGACGAAGGAAATCATCGCGGCCGTGGAGTTCGAAGAGTCCGACGAGTTCGTGGAGGCGTAGGCTTCCCTTTTCTCACCGCCGGGTTCCCGCGAACCCGGCCAGCACCCCCGGAAGTTTCCGGGGGTGCTGGTTTGTTTCCAGCGAACCCGGCGGGAGGGGGTGTGACGGGCATGGATCAACCTCAGGAGCCCGTCGTCGCCGTCCCCTTAACCATCTCGCTGCTGGGGCTCACCAATGACCGGACGTTGCTCACGCCCTGGCCCGCCGCAGCTTGACGAAGCCCCAGACAATAGATGCTTGCCAGCAGACAAGCAGGCCTATCCAGACCCAGTCAAAGCCACGGTTTCCAGCATTAATGACCATGGCTATGGCACCCAAGATCCAGGCCGACTCCTGAAATGCGAGGAATCCCAGGTTCTGCGGATTCCTGGTGGTCTTGCCTTCTGCCACGTTCTCTCCCCCGTAGTGTTGCTTTCCAGCGACTCTCACCTGGTCAGGGCCAGCTACCCTGGAAACTCATGGTCGGCGTCTTCTGCCGTTCTTTTACCGTACGCTGCCGCTTTGATTGCCCGCGCGGGGTTCGCGGGAACACTGCCTTTTCGCGCGGAAGTTTCCGGACGGCAGGCATCCTTCCCGCGAACCCGGTTCCTGAGGCGCCCGTGCCTGTCCACATAGGCTCATTTCAGCCTTCTGCCGGTCCCGGTTGTGTGGCGATGCTGGGTCGATGAGCACACCGCCGGAAACATCCAGATCCCCCAAGCTTCGGGGACTCCCTGCCCGCGGAAACATGTAGCGAACCGAGCAGTTGCTCGGCATGGGCCACAACAGTCGAAGCATCAAAGCGTTGTTGGACTCCGGGCAAATCCATCGGCTGAGGTACGGGTGCTACATCCGGACCAGCCGTTGGGATGCCTTGGGTCCTCGCCAGCGTGCCCTGCAACGGATTGCTGCCCACGCACACGGCACCCTGACAACGTCTACCGGGGCTTTTACCTACAGCCACCTGTCTGCGGCACGACTTCACGGGCTGTTCTTGTTCGGGGTAAATGACAAGGTTCATTTGCTTCACCCCGCCCGGCCCTCCGCCGACCGTTGGGGAAAGGATGTGCAGGCCCACACTGAAGCTTTCTCCGAGGACGAGGTCAGCACGGTTCGTGGCTTGAGGGCGACAACGCTTGAGCGGACGATGTCCGACTGTGCCCGGATGCTTAGTTATCCCAAGGCCTTGGTCATCGTGGATCACGGGTTGCGGCTGGGCGCCAACCGGGCCCTGGTTGAAGAGCTGGCCGACGCCTCTGCCGGCAAACGGGGTGTCCGGACTCTGCGCAAGGCTCTCGAGAACGCCGATGTGCGCGCAGAATCGGCCGGCGAGACGCTGACGCGGGAACTTATGCAGCGCCTGCGCATCAGGCTGCCCGAGCCGCAGTTCGAGGTGCGAACCAGAGTGGGCGAGCACCGGATGGACTTCGCCTGGGAGGAGGAGAAACTCGCACTGGAGTTTGATGGGCGGACCAAATACTTCGATTACAAACCAACCCAGGAGGTCATCTTTCAGGAGAGGCGCCGCGAGAAGGCCCTCATGGAAGATGGTTGGCGTTTCATTCGCATCGAATGGAAGGACTTGTTCCAGGAACAGGCGTTCAAGGAACGGATTCTGCGCGCTCTCCGATGACGCCGCCTGCACCCCGTTCGCGGGAAGGGTGCCTGCTCGTACGGAAATTTCCGGGATGTTGGCACGTTTCCCGCGAACTCGGCGGGGACAGGGTAGGTTTGCCGCGAACTCGGCGGGGATCGGTGGGGTTTGCCGCGAACTCGGCGGGGACGGGGTGGGTTTGCCGCGAACTCAGTACCCCGTCGTCGCGGCCCCCTTGACCATCTCGCCGCTTGGGCTCACCAGGTACCAGACGTTGCTCACGCCCTGGCCTGTCACGTCGCCCGGTGCCTTGTCCTTGGCGTAGTAGTACAGGGGCATGCCGTTCAGCGTGACCTGCTTCTTCCCGTCAGGCGTCGCGATGGTTCCCACGGTCCCGGTGACGCCGTCAACAGTGGGGGCGTCCGCCGTCGTCGTAAATACCGGCCAAGCCGCAAGGCAGGCCCCGGTGCAAGCGCTGGTTCCCGAGTCCTTGACGTCCTTGGTGAAGAAGTAGAGGCTCATTCCTTTGCTGTCCACCACGATCTGGCCGGCGCTGGAAGAGGCCACCTTCATTTCGGCAGCTGCGGTGGGACTGGACGAAGCCGCCGCCGAGGAAGCGGCAGCGGACGATGCAGACGTCGGTGACGTGGACGTTCCCGGGCTCCCGCCGCATCCTGCCAAAGCGGCCACGAGGGCAAGTGCCCCGATTCCCAGGCTGAGTTGCTTTTTCATCCCTAGCTCCTATGACGAGCCGGCCGGACGGGTCGGCGCTAACCCGTACGACGCCGTCGGGTGAAGAATGGTTCAAGGGTGAACCGCGGGCGCCTAAAACGCGTCGTAGGGGATGACAAGCGAAGGAGGTGGCTATGCCGTTGGACGAGGACGTGGTGGCAGCGATCTACCGCGACCACGGCACGGCCCTGAAACGCTTCGTCCTGAGTTGCACACCGGATGCGCATCTGGCGGACGACGTCGTGCAGGAAACCATCCTGAAGGTGTGGCAGCATGCCCCGCAGATCACGGGCAGCCTGCGCAGCTACCTCTTCAGGACCGCGAGGAACGTGATCATCGACAACTACCGGAAAGCCCAGCGGCGCCCCACGGAAACGGGCGAGCATGACCTCCCGGACCAAGGCGCCACGGAACGGGTGGACGAACTCCTCAACCGCGTGCTCATGGAGGAGGCGCTGCTGAGGCTCAGCCACGAACACCGCGAGGTACTTGTGGCCCTGCACTACCAGCGGTACACCGTCACGGAGGCAGCCCTGCAGCTGAACATTCCGGCGGGCACCGTGAAATCCCGGGCCTTTTACGCAGTGAAGGCCCTCCGAACGATCCTTGACGAAATGGGGGTGGAGAAATGAACGGCGAATCCGTCCACCAGTTGCTGGGGGCCTACCTGTTGGGCGGCCTTGAAGCGGACGAGGCCCGCGCCTTTGAGGACCACCTCACGCGTTGTGCGGAGTGCCGCAAGGAGTTGGAGGAACTCGAGAGCCTCCCGGCTCTGCTCGACGCCGTCCCGGCAGCGGACGCCGTCGCCCTCACTGCTGCTGGCGGAACGCAACCACTCACACCCTTGGAATCCGCGCCGCAGGCCCTCCTGGTTGATCTTTCGGCCCGCAGGCGGAAATCACGACGGCGGTGGGCGGCTGTTGTGGGGGCCGTCGCTGCGGCGTGCCTCGCGGTGGGTGTCCTGGCCGGTCCGATCCTGAACCAGCCGCAGAAGCCTGACGCCAGCTATTCCGTACAGTCCGGCGATGGCCTTCAGTTGACCGTTGGAATGGTCAAGAAGACCTGGGGGACTGAACTGGATGTCGAGGGCCGGAGCATGCCGCTTGAGGGGACACTTTACCTGTGGGTGAAGGGTCGTGACGGCGCCGAGGAACGGACCTGCGGGTGGACGGCCACACCGAGTGGGCGGATCAAGATCACCGGTGCAACGCCAGTGCAGCTGACCGGCATCGCGGGAGTGGAATTGAGGGACGACTCGGATAAGACAGTGGCATCAATCTCCGTGCCGTGATGCGGCGTGCAGCTCGGCCACCAGTGCCGGATCCTCGCACGCCTTGGCGAACGCGTCGATGCGTCGTTCGATTTCGAGGCCCAGGACTTTCGCCCCCATCCGTTCGGCCAGTGGCCTCAACCAAGCCGGCTTGCAGGAGAACGTGTACTTCCAGACAGCCCGGGTGCCGTCGCCCTCAGGGGTGAAGCGCCAGCCACCACCGAAGTTGTCGAAGAACCACGGCCCGGCGACCATCGTCATGCCCACGTTGCGTGGCGATGTGTAGGAAACGTATTCCGTGACCATCGTCAGGCCCATGCGGGATACCGTCCTGGTCCGGACCCCCTTGCCTGCACTCGTGGCCCCGTCCACAAAGGACTGCGCCGAAATGAACGGATCCCACTTGAGCCGGAATTCGCCCGTGGTCTGCGAGAGCGCAAACGTCGTTTTGGGGTCGAGCCGGATGAACCTCTCCGCGCGTACCTGGGGCATGTCAGGCCCCCTGCCCGGAACCGAGCAGCAGGATGACCAGGAATGCCACGCCGAACACGTTGACGGCCATGATGGAGAGGCCGACGATGCCCGTGACCCGTCCGGCGTTCATACGGCCTGACCGGAACACGGCGATCAATCCGGAAACCATGGACACCACGGCCAGGAGGACTGCCAAGGCAGCGAAAGCCAGGGCGCCCACCCACCATGCGTCGTTGCCTTGGTTGTAGCGGCTGATCTGCGAGGCAACTGCCGCGATCCCCAGGGGTATGCTCACCACTGCGGCCACCGGTGACAGCACTGCGGCCACGATGCTCGTGATGCCCGCGCCCAGCCCAAGTGTCCGGGTCCGTGGCGGCTGCTGATAGTAATCAGCCGGCGGGTGGTAGCTCATGGTTCCCCCGAAATCCGTTCGCTAGATCTTGCGGTACGTGAGGTCGAAGATCATGCGCCCGGCCTCATGCGCCTTGTTCTCGAAGCTCGTCCGGATGCGGCCCTCGAACCGCGGAGCCCAGCCGCCTTCCTGGTCAACGCCCTCGTTCGGTCCGGTGTGCTCCGTGCTGACAGGGGCGCGGCCTTCCTTGACCGGCGCACCTCCCACCACGGATTCGACGCCGGATTGCCACACTTGCGTCAGCGGGCTCTCCTCGCCGCTGCGCTCGCCGTCGTGCATGTTCTCAAACTCTGTTGAGCCCGCCAGGACTTCGCGGACGTGGACGGCGTAGTTGGACCAGTCGGTAGCGATGCGCCAGTAGCCGCCCTTTTCGAGGGCCTTCGCCGCAACGGATGCGAAGGCAGGCTGGATGAGGCGGCGTTTGTGGTGCCGGGCCTTGTGCCACGGATCCGGGAAGAACACCCAGAGTTCGCTGACGGATCCGGCAGGGAGCATGGATTCGAGGACCTCGGGAGCGTTGGCTTCCACGACGCGCACGTTGGTCAATCCACGGCTGTTGATCTTGATGATGGTGTTGGCCAGCCCGGGGGTGTAGACCTCCACGGCCAGGAAGTCCTTGTCCGGGTTCTGCTCCGCTGCGTGGACCACGGCGTCGCCCAAACCGGAACCAACCTCGACGATCAGGGGAGCCTTGCGCCCGAACACTGCCTCGGCGTCGAAGACGTATTCCGGGTGCACCGAGGTGTTGGCTACATGCCGCGGGACCTGGATTGCCCATCGCTCTGCATGTTCCTCCCAGGCGGCTTGCCGGCGGCCCTGGAGGCGCGTTCCACGGCGCACGAAACTGACCGGCCGGCCGCCGTAGGTGCCGAAGGAGGCCTGGCTGCCGGGAGTAATGGGGCGCGGGGTTTCTGGGGTGTCACTCATGTCTTATCCAGAATACTTTGCCCCGCTGGCTCTGCAGCGCCGGGTCTGTGGCCAGAGTCGCCATATCAGGTGAGCAGGCCAAAGTACTGCGATCGCGCCCGGCTGACAGAATAGGACGTGTGACCTCCTCCCCGAAGCCGGCCTCGTCCACGCAGCGCCCAGAGATGTCCGTGAACAAAAGGCCCTTGCCCGAGATCGCAGTGGATGCCGAGATCGACGACGACCCCGCAGCAGCCCCCACCCAGCTACGGGGCAAACGCGGCCTGGCGTATCTGGCGGTCTGCCTGATCCTGATCGGGCTCAACCTGCGAACGGTCTTCTCCAGCTTCTCCGCCGTGCTTCCCGAAATAACGTCCGACGCCGGTCTGCCGGGCTGGTCTGTTGTGGTCCTGACGACTGTTCCGGTGACACTGCTTGGCGTCTTCGCGCCCCTTGCCCCGGTGCTGGCCCGCAGGTTTGGGGCGGAACGGGTGCTTCTCGGAGCCATGGCAGTCCTCACGGCGGGCCTCCTCATCCGGCCCGGCGAGCTACCCGGAACCGGCCATGTGCCGACGCTCCTGGTGGGAACAGCTGCGTGCGGCGCAGCGATCGCACTGTGCAACGTGCTCCTGCCTGGAGTGGTCAAGAGGGATTTCCCGCACCGGCTGGGCCTCATGGGCGGGCTCTACACCACGGCTATCTGCGCGTCTGCGGCACTCGGTGCGGGCTTCACGTATCCGGTCTTTACGGCAACCGGCCACTGGACATCGGCGCTGTGGTTCTGGGCGGTGCCTGCCGCCGTCGTGCTTTTGCTTTTCCTGCCGCTGGCTATCAGGCAGCACCCCGTACATCACCACGCCATCACATCAGGCGTCAACGTATGGCGTTCCGCGGTGGCGTGGCAGGTGACGGCGTTCATGGTGCTGCAGGCGATGATGTCCTTCAGCGTGTTCGCGTGGCTGGCGCCTATTTTGCGCGAGAGAGGCGTGGATGGCGGCACGGCCGGGTTGATCGTGTCTGTGTCGATCGTGCTTCAGATGCTCGGCTCTTTGTTTGCCCCAGCCTTGGCCACACGCTTCAAGGATCAGCGGGCCATCAACACAGTGGTGGCGCTCATGACCGGCGGCGGCTTCGCCCTGAGTATTTTCGGGCCTACCGAGCTGATCTGGCTCTGGACCGGACTGCTCGGGCTGGGCCAGGGTTCACTCACGGCCGTGGCCCTGACGATGATCATGGTCCGCACCCGGGATGCCCATTCGGCCGCGCACCTGTCCGGAATGATGCAGGGCGTCGGTTACGGACTGGGTTCCACCGGCACCTTGATGGTGGGCCAGCTTCACCAGGCAACTGGTGGGTTTGCTGCCGCTGGAATCCTGTTCCTGGTGGTGGGCTCGCTCGCGGCGTTCTTCGGGTACCGGGCCGGCCGCGACCGCTTCGTTTAACCCAAGTAGGGGACAGCTCCTGTCGCTATGAGGGCTCATAGCGACAGGAGCTGTCCCCTGCTTGGGAGAGCCTAGACGGTCAGGTCCTTGCCCTTCGTTTCCGGAATGGTGAAGACGAACGCGATGCTGATGACCAGCAGGATCACGGCGTAGACGTTGAACAGGTATCCCTGCCCGATGGTGCCCAGCCACGTCTGCAGGTAGGGGGCGGTGCCACCGAAGGCGGCGACGCAGATGGAGTACGGAACGCCGACGCCCACAGTACGGATGTGCGTGGGGAACAGTTCGGCGTACACGGCCGGAACAATGGCGGCACTGCCGGCGATGAAGAACAACATCACGGACATGGACACCGCGAGCTGCCACGGGGAATCCTTCAGGAGCCACGTCATGGGGAAGTGGAGCAGGGCCGAGCCGGCGGAGGACATGATCAGCACGGGCTTGCGGCCGATCCGGTCGGACAGCTTGCCCCAGAACGGCAGTGCTGCAATGAACACGATGTTGGCGATCACGCCGGCCCAGAGAGCCGCGCCGCGGTCCATCTTGAGAGTGGTTGCCGCGTAGCTCGGAGCCACGACGCCCCAGATGTAGTAGACCACCGTGAGGCCAACGGTAAGGCCGATGACCTGCAGCGCCTGCTTGCGGTACTTCACGATCTGCGGCCACATTGGAGCGCGCTTTTCCTTGGGAGCCTCGGCCTCGAACGCCTCGGTTTCCTTCATTTTGGAGCGCATGATCAGGGCATAGATACCCAACGCGCCGCCGATCAGGAACGGGATTCGCCAGCCCCAGGCACTCATGTCCTCCTTGCTCAGGACGGCCGTGAGGATCGCGCCGAGCAACGTACCCGCCAGGATTCCGGCGGTGCCGGAGGTGTAGATGAGGGTGGCCCAGAAGCCGCGCTTTTCCTTGGGTGCCATCTCGGACAAGTACGTTTGCGACGACGGCAACTCGCCACCGTGCGCCAGGCCCTGGATGAGGCGGGCCACCAGCAGCATCACGGATGCGAAGGCGCCAACGGCAGCGAAGGTGGGTGCGATGCCGATCAGCAGGCTGCCAACCGCGCCGAGCGCAACGGCAATTGTCATGGAGGTCTTGCGGCCGATCCTGTCACCGATCCAGCCGAACACGAAGCCACCGAACGGGCGGGCAACGAATCCGACGGCGAAGATCGCCAACGTGGACAGCACGGCCGAGGTGGGGTCCGAGGTGCTGAACAGGGCACTGGCGATGAACGGCGAGAACGTGGCGTAAATGGCCCAGTCGTACCATTCCACGGCGTTGCCGATGCCGGTGCCCACGAGCGTGCGCAGGTGGGACTTGTGGACCTTGACGTCAGGGGACGTTCCAACGGTGGCGGTCATGGGGTTCTCCAAAGGGGCCGTGGGACTAGTTGGCGGAAAGGGTGGCGATGCGGGAAACGGCGAGTTCGGCGTAGAGCGCCGCACCGTCGGTGAGGACACCGTCGTCGAACGTTGCGTACGGCGAGTGGTTGAAGGGCGACGTCGCGTGGTCGGCACCGGGGGCCACGGCGCTGAGACCCACGAAGGTTCCGGGAACCTCGGCGAGGACGCGGGAGAAGTCCTCGGAGCCGCTCAGGGGAGTGGCCATCCGGGTGAGGCGGGATTCGCCGAACATTCCGGCGATGACCTTTTCGGCCGTGTTGGTCTCGTCCTCATCGTTGATGGTGAGGGGGTATTCCTGCTGGTAGTCCACGTCCACCTCCAAACCGTGGGCCGCTGCGATGCCTTTGAGCAGTTTGGGTACTGCAACCATCATCTTCTGCCGCGAGTCTTCGGAAAAGGTCCTGATGGTGGCTTCGATGCGGGCTGTCTCCGGGATGACGTTGCGCTTGGTGCCTGCGTGCAGCACGCCGACCGTGAGGACTACGGGATCGAACATGTTGAACTGCCGGGTAACCATCACCTGCAGGGCCGTGACCATCTCAGCGGCTGCTGTCACGGGGTCCTTGGCCGAGTGTGGGGCCGAGCCGTGGCCGCCCGCGCCGAGGACGGTGACCACCAGGCCATCGGACGAGCTGAGCATCACGCCATTCTTGGTGACGAACTGGCCATGCGGTTCCAGCGACGAGAAGACGTGCATCCCGTAGGCGGTGTCCACGCGACGACCGGCAGCATCCAGGACACCTTCGTTGATCATGTAGCTCGCGCCGTCGAATCCTTCCTCGCCGGGCTGGAACATGAGCACAACGTCGCCAGCCAACTGCTCGCGGCGCCCGGCAAGCAAGGTGGCGGCTCCGGCCAGCATGGAGGTGTGGAGATCATGTCCGCAGGCATGCATCGCGCCGTCGATCCGGGAGGTGTAATCCACGCCGGTCGTTTCCTGGACCGGCAGTCCGTCCATGTCGGCGCGGAGCAGGACCACGGGCTTCTCAGCCGAAGCGTGGGCCGCACCACCGCGCAAAACCGCGGTGACCGACGTCGTGTCCTTGCCCAGCGTGATTTCGTACGGGAGTCCATCCAGCGCCTTGAGTACCTTTTCCTGCGTGCGGGGGAGTTGCAGGCCGATCTCCGGTTCGCGGTGGAGGTCGTGGCGGAGGCGAACGATGTCTTCCTGCAGTTCCTTGGCATCGGCGGCGATGGTCATGTGTTCTCCTGTGGTGCTCGGCTTCGTGATTCCTTATGCCATTCTGTGGTGACCTGCTTCACAAGTTCTGAAACAACTGGAAATGCGCATGAAGTCTCCAACGACGCAGGATTCATGCACCTTTGCGAGAGAATGGACGTATGGAACTCAGTGAAGAAGATCTGCGCCTCATTAACGCACTGCAGATTTCACCGCGGATCAGCTGGTCGGACGCCGGCAATGTCCTGGGCGTCCACGCCACCACCCTGGCTGCACGATGGGACCGGCTCCGGGCGGTCGGCGCCGCCTGGACTACCGCCCACCTCATGGGCGACCCCAAGAACATGTGCCTGGCCATGGTGGACATCGACTGCGAAATGGACCTCCGGCCCGAGGTGACAGCCGCCGTCGCCCAACTCCCTGAGGTGATCACTGTCGAGGAAGCCGCCAGCAACCGCGATCTCACGCTGACTGTCATCACGGAAGACCTGGACAAGTTCAGTACTGGACTGCTGCCGCGCCTGAAGGAAGTCCGCGGGCTCACCAAGTACCAGACGTCCCTCTGCACGCGCATCCACACGAGCGGTTACGCCTGGCGGCTCAACGTCCTGAGCAAGGCCGAGCAACAGGCCATCCGCGCGCTCGCCGGGCCGGAGTCGGCCAACCCGTCCGCGCCCGACGCCATCGTCGTACCGTTGCCGGAAAGCCACCTGGCACTCATTCCGTTTCTGGCCCGGGACGGCCGCGCCTCCGCCGCCGAGATTGCGCGAGCCCTCGGCCGCCACCCAGCTACGGTCCAGCGTCAACTGGGCAGGGTACTCGCCAGCCGGATGCTGTCCTTCCGCTGCGAGATCGCGCAGAAATTTTCCGGTTACCCCGTCACCGTCCAATGGTTCGCCAACGTCCCGGCCGGCCAGCACGAGGCCGCGGCCACCGAGCTCCGCGCCGTCAGGAACGTCCGCTTCTCGGCCTCCACCACGGGCCGGACCAACTTCACCATGATCATGTGGCTGCGCACCTTGGCCGAGGTCATGGAAATGGAACTCGCCATCCAGCAGCGCATCCCCGGCGTTGAGCTCGTGGAAAGCGTGGTCATGCTGAACACAGCCAAACGCGTCGGCTGGATGCTCAACCCGGACTCGACTGCCACGGGAACGGTGGTGGCACCCTACGGTGAACTGCTGCCGGACGCTGTTTAGGTACGACGCCGGAGCGCGGCTTCGGTGCCTCGGCCCGGCGACGCTTGGGCTGGCATTGCTCCGGGAGGCCGAGTGCCGCGGCAGTGGTTTGGAGCGAACCGAGGCCGGACGGCTCCCGGCGCAGGCTAGGCCTTCTTCGTCGCCCGCAGGACAGTGTCCAGGATGGTCGCGGGGTTGCCATCGGGATCGTCGATGGTCCGCTCCCGGGCTTCCAGGACGTCAATAAGCCAAGGCCCCTGTTCCAGGCCGAGCGATTCCGCCAGTTCGTCCGGAGCGTAGAACATTCCCGGTTCGTGGTGATGACCCCATGGCGCAAGCCCGTGCGGGTGGTGCCCAACGATCAGGAGCGTGCCACCCGGCGCAACTGCGGCCGCTGCCTTTGCGGTGGAGTCCTGCCACGGCAGCAAGGGGGAGTGGAGGAACTGTGCCGAGACCAAGTGGTACTCGGGCTCGGGAGTCCAGTCAGCCAGATCCTGTTGCTGCCACGTGATCCGGTCCTGCTGGCCGTTCTCTGCGGCGTGTGCGGCTCCGCGGTCCAGGGCGACGGCTGAGACATCCATGGCCGTGACCTGCCACCCTTGCTTCGCGAGCCAGATGGCGTCGCCGCCCTCGCCACAGCCCAGGTCCAGGGCTGTGCCCGGTTCCAGGTTGCCTACTTCAAGCACCAGTTGCGGATTGGGGTTGCCGCTCCAGATCTTCGGGCGCTCCCTGTACATGCCGTCCCACATGTCCACGGCGTTGTCCGCATCCTCGTGGAGGTTCAGGCGACCCTGCTGGTCGCCGTGTTGGTGGGTGCCGCCGTCGTGAGTGTGTTCAGCCATGACCCAAGCGTGCCGGTCGCCGGCAAACGCGCGCAAGACCTTTTGCTGTTCCGGCAAAATCTGGCTGGCAGTTGTGGTTGTTCCCAGCTGGCGGTTTCTAGCGGTTATCGCAACAGGAAGGTTCTGATCATCTCATTTGGGGTGCAGAAGTCGAATCGTTGGCGGGGTCTGTCGTTGAGTTCGT
>NZ_JBIVXM010000018.1:0-94296 GCF_044769205.1 Paenarthrobacter sp. NPDC090520 | reverse complement strand
CGCCCGGTCCCATTCCGAACCCGGAAGCTAAGACCCACAGCGCCGATGGTACTGCACCCGGGAGGGTGTGGGAGAGTAGGACACCGCCGGACAACACTTAACAGGAGCCCCGACCACGACGGTCGGGGCTCCACACCTTTAACACACCAAAAAACACGCACCACAGGCACCACAACAAGCAACCCGGCACGGATGCCCGGCACGGGAGTCGCGAGCGGCCAAACCGCGGATGGCCCCCACAACAAGAAGCCTGGCACGGGAGTCCGCGAGCGGCTAAACCGCGGATGGCCCCCACAACGAAACGCTGGAATCGTGGAGCCGCCTGGGTAACCTACCCGGAGAAGAACTCTGACAGCTCCGCGATCAGCTTGTCCGGAGCCTTGTTGGGCCCGTCGTGGCCGAAGCCCGGCAGGATGGTGTAACTCGAGCCGGAGAGAACGTCGTGAATCTGTCCGCAGGCCACGCCGAAGTATGCAGGGCTCTTTTCGCCCACCACAATCAGAGTCTCAAGAGGCAATGCCAGGAACGGCTCGGCCGGCATGTCAGCGGCGATCACGGCCTTGATCTCCCGGACGCCGCACGTCATGAGCTCACGCATCTGCTTGCCCAGGGGCGTACCGGCCGTGAGTTTCGTGGCGAGGGTAAGCATGGAGAGCGGCATGCGCGCGAAAGCGCCGCCTGTCTCGACTCCCTTGATCAGGACGGCGAGTCCGCGATCGTAGTCTCCCGCCGCCGTCGCGCGTTCGTATTCGTCCGTCCAGTCCGCCTTGACGCTCTGGTTGACGGAAACGGCGGGGTCGTACACGGCAAGGCGCTCGACGGGCAGCGTGCGTGCCGCGTGCAGTGCGACCGCGCCGCCAAAGCTGTGTCCGAACACATCGGTGCTGGAGGTGTGCTTCATGACAGCATCGAGGTCGCGGATATCGGCCTCCAGAGAGTAGTCCTCTGCCTGCGGTGAGGAGTCACCGCGTCCGCGACGGTTGAAGGTGTGAACGGGGCGGCCCAGCGCTTCACTGAGTTTCTGCGCGAATCGGGTGTAGTCGGATGCTGTCACCATGGAGGCAGGCACGACGACGACGCCGGAACCGGCGTTCTTCCGGTCACCTCCCGTAGTGAGTACCTCGAGGTGTCCGCCGTCAGCTGTGGTGATGATCTCGCGCGTCATGACTTGAGCCTAGCCGAGCCACCTGAACGACGGCCGGATACGTCGGGGATCAGCGCTTGAAGTAGTCCGAAATGTCATGGACCAGCTCTTTGACAGCTGCCGGAACAGAGCCATGGAACCCCCGCGGAGAGACTTCGAGGGTGCTGCCGGCAACCGCACGGTTCAGCCGTGCAGCAGTGACCTTGTAGAACTGAGGGCTTCTCTTCCCCACCATGAAGTGCGTGGTGGATGGCAGCACGGAAAAGTCCCTGGGCGTGGCATCGGCCTCGAAGGCGGCCTTCAGCTCGCCCACGCCGGAAGGCAGCAGTTCACGGAAGAGCTTGTTGACCTTGGTCCGCGAAACAACCGCCATGAGCCCTGCCAGGATCGGCTCGGGAACGCGTGCCAGCGCTGTTCCGGGCTGCATGCCACGCTTCATCCTTGCCATCGCCCGGCTCACGTCACCTGCGTCCACAGCGTCGGCGAATCCCGCCAGCCAGTCGGTGCTCATGCTGCCGTCGATGTTGACGGCAGCGTCATAGACAGCCAGCTTGGCAGGCTCGTGGTGTGTTCCGGCGAAGGCCATTGCAGCGTTGAGGGCTACGGATCCACCCAGACTGTGGCCAAGGATGTTCCGTCCGTCCGTGGCATCCATGATGGTGCGCACGTCCGCTATTTCGGTAGCCATGGAGTAGTTGTGCGGCTGGTCGGTGGACTTGCCTCGTCCCCGCCGATCGTAGACATCCACGGCCCAGCCGTCTCCGAGGCCCTTCGCCAGCGCAATCGAGAACGGACGGTAGATCAAGGCGGTCAGGAAGGCTCCGCCGATGACGATGACCCGGCGTTCCCCGGGAGCGTCTTCCTCGCCGTACGTATACAAGGCGAGTTTGCCGCCGTCGTGCGTCTTGATGTCGCGTTCCCTCACCGGATCATCCTAGGTGCCGACGGCCGCGTTAACGTGGTCACCGGACAGGAAACGGGCGATTCGCGTCGCGAGGCGCTTTCCGGGACGCAGGGGCCCCTCGTGGAATTGCAACGGCACAATGGCGAAGTCGATGGCCGGTACAGCGCCGGCTAGGATACGGCCGGTTTCGGCAAAGTAGGACGGACTCCAGCCGCCGCTGAGCATAAGGGTCGGCGTTTGCAGGGCAATGAAATCGTGCAGCGTGGCATCGGCGGCAAGGACTGCCCGCATCTCGGTGACAGCCGTGGGCAACAGGGACCGCATCTCCAAACCCAGCCGGGTCTGGGCGGAGATGATGCTCAGAACGCGCAAGGCGCCCATGGGCAGGTAGGAGATGGGTCCCGCTGTTCCCAGCCCTTGGACCAGGTGGGCCCAGGCGTGATCGAGTTGGCCTGCCGTGACCGCTTCTTCCAGCTCCGGACGCCAGCGGCCGTGGAGGCTTCCGGACAGGGAAACCGCCGCGTCGTAGGTCACCAGCCGGTTGATCCTGGTGCTCCGCGCGGCGTTGAGGGCGACGAAGCCGCCATAGCTGTGGGCCACGACGTCGGCCGAGCCGGTTTTTCGCAGCACTGCGGCGAGGTCCGCTACTTCCGTTTCAACCGAATAGCCCGGGGGCTGGGGGGCCGACTGTCCGCGGCCACGGCGGTTGTAGCAGTGGACGGGCCGCCCCAGCATGTGGCTGAGGTTCCGGGCGAAGGGCCAGTACAGCGAATCGGTCACCAAGGTGCCATGCACCATGACGACGCTGGCTGGTTCGGCAGGTGCCTTCGGGCCTGGAAGGGAGGCTGCGGAGAGCGGACGGAAGGTATGCACCTCCAGCTGCCCGCCGGCGTCGTCCGTTTCAACAGTCCACGTCTCCACAGCCCGAGTCTATGACCGGAAGTAGCGGTCCGTAATCGGCGGTAAACTTAAGGATTGTGACTTCCGCAAACACCTCCGCCCCGAACACCTCCGCCGAGCCTGTCGACGCCAGCGAGCAGATGCGCATCCGCATGGACAAGCGTGCCAAGCTGATCGAGCGCGGTGCGGAGGCCTATCCGGTGGGCGTTGAGCGGACGCATTCGCTGGGCGAAATCCGCGAGAAGTACGCACACCTTGAAGCTGACCAGACCACTGGCGACGTGGTGGGCGTTACGGGTCGCGTCGTGTTTGTGCGCAACACGGGCAAGCTCTGCTTCGCCACCCTGCAGGAAGGCGGCGTGGACGGCAAGGGCGTCCGGCTGCAGGCAATGCTGAGCTTGGCCAACGTCGGCGACGAAGCGCTTGCCGAATGGAAGGCACTGGTGGACCTCGGCGACCACGTATTCATCAAGGGCGAGGTTATTTCCTCCCGCCGCGGTGAGCTGTCCGTCATGGCCGATTCGTGGTCCATGGCTTCCAAGGCCCTGCGCCCCCTCCCCGTTCTCCACGCTGAGCTCAACGAGGAAACCCGCGTCCGCCAGCGGTACGTGGACCTCATGGTCCGCGATGAAGCCCGCGAAATGGTGTACAAGCGCGCGGCCATCACCCGTTCGGTCCGCGATACCTTGGACCGCCACGGCTACGTGGAGGTGGAAACACCCATCCTGCAACTGGTGCACGGCGGCGCGACGGCCCGTCCGTTCGAGACCCACATGAACGCCTTTGACCAGAAGATGACCCTGCGCATTGCCACCGAACTCTTCCTCAAGCGGGCAGTGGTGGGCGGAATCGACCGCGTTTACGATATGGGCCGGGTGTTCCGCAATGAGGGCGTCGACTCCACCCACAGCCCCGAATTCACCACGCTTGAATGCTATGAGGCGTGGGCGGACCAGTTCGTTATGGCCGAGCGCATGAAGGAAATCATCCTGAATGTGGCTGACGTTGTGGGCACGCGCACCATCCAAACGGATGCGGGCGAGATTAACCTCGACGGCGAATGGGCGTGGATTGCGGTATATCCGGGACTTTCCGAAGCCGTGGGCGTTGAAATTACTCCGGACACCACGGTGGACGAATTGCTGGCCATTGCCGCCAAGCACGAGGTCAAAGTGGATCCCAAGTGGGACGCCGAGAAGCTGGTTGTGGAATTGTTCGGCGAGATTGTGGAACCCACGTTGCTTAACCCCACGTTCGTCTACGACTACCCGCCGTCCGCACAGCCGCTGGCCCGCCCGCACCGCGAGGACGGCCGGCTGATTGAGGCCTGGGACCTGATCATTGGCGGTATGGAGCGTGGGACGGCGTTCTCCGAGCTGATTGACCCCGTGATCCAGAGGGAACGGCTGACGGAGCAGTCCCGCCGTTCCGCAGCCGGCGATGACGAGGCCATGCAGTTGGACGAGGACTTCCTCCGTGCCTTGGAATACGGCGCGCCGCCCATGGGTGGTATTGGATTGGGCATTGACCGTCTTGTCATGCTCTTTACCGGTGCCGGTATCCGCGAAACCATTCTCTTCCCACTACTCAAGCCAGAAGGTCACTGATCATGGAGTACATCGCCGTCCTGGCGCCGTCAGTAGTTGTTGGTTTGATCTTCTGGTTTGCCATGAAGGCCATATTCAATGCGGACAAATCCGAGCGCCAGGCGGAAGCCCGTGCGCAGGCTGAGGCGAATCTGCGCAATTCAGGTCCCGAAGCGGACGGGCCCGCCGCTAAATAGCCCGGAAATTGGCGGTCCAAAGCAGTAATCCACATATGCCTTTGACGTGTGTGCGTGCCGTGAACGATAATCAGGAATAGCAACATGGGGATTTCTGAATATCAACCCTCCAAAAGAGAGGCTACTCATGGCACAAAAAGTAAAAATCATCCTGGTTGACGACTTGGATGAAGGGGCAGCCGATGAAACTGTCCGTTTTGGCCTTGACGGTGTGAGCTACGAGATGGACTTGTCCACCGCAAACGCAGCTTCCCTGCGTCAGGCGCTTGAGCCTTACGTCGCCAAAGCCCGGAAGACTTCCTCTTCCGGCCGTGCCACCCGGGGCCGCGCTACGGCTGCGCGGAGCCAGGATTCGGCTCAGATCCGCCAGTGGGCACGGGATAACGGTTACACGGTCAACAGCCGTGGACGTATTCAAGCTGAAATTCAGGAAGCGTACCAGAAGGCGAATTCCTGATTCACCGCCTCTAAGCCCCGGCCTCAGTGCCGGGGCTTTGGTGTTTAAAACCTAATAGGCATACGGCGTGCCACCTTTTGCCGGGCAGCAATATTCCGGAGTCCTCCGGTGGCGCTTCAACCCGGGATCATTTGGGTACGTGGAATGCAGGGGGCAGGAACACCAAGCACCCGGATTGGTCCGATGGCCCGTGTGCAGGGCGGCGTGCTGCTCCGGGGCAGGGCCGGTTGGGGAACCGGGCAGGCACGATGATATTTATTCCGCAAGTACGTCATGTTTCCCCTGTGGCGAACACGCTCCAAAAGTCCCGCCCCGGCACGTAGCATCAAAGTACGTCGTAGCTAGGAGTGTGGCGAAATGTTTGAGAGATTTACGGACCGTGCCCGTCGCGTGGTCGTCCTTGCCCAAGAAGAGGCACGGATGCTCAATCACAACTACATCGGTACAGAACACATCCTCTTGGGTCTGATCCATGAGGGTGAAGGCGTTGCCGCCAAGGCTCTTGAGTCTCTGAGCATCTCGCTCGACGGCGTCCGCGAACAGGTTCAGGAGATCATCGGCCAGGGCCAGCAGGCTCCTTCCGGTCACATCCCCTTCACCCCGCGCGCCAAGAAGGTACTTGAGCTTTCCCTTCGCGAGGCTCTTCAGCTCGGCCATAACTACATCGGCACCGAGCACATCCTCCTCGGCCTCATTCGTGAGGGCGAGGGCGTTGCTGCCCAGGTCCTGGTGAAGCTCGGCGCCGACCTCAACCGGGTCCGCCAGCAGGTCATCCAGTTGCTGTCCGGCTACCAGGGCAAGGAAACCGCAGGATCGGGTTCCGGCCAGGGCCAGCAGGAAGGAACCCCCGCCGGTTCCGTGGTGCTGGACCAGTTCGGCCGCAACCTCACCCAGGCTGCCCGCGAAAACAAGCTCGATCCTGTGATCGGGCGCGAGCAGGAGATGGAACGCGTCATGCAGGTTCTCTCCCGCCGTACCAAGAACAACCCCGTGCTCATCGGTGAGCCCGGCGTCGGTAAGACTGCCGTCGTCGAAGGCCTCGCCCAGGCGATCGTTCGCGGCGATGTCCCGGAGACCATCAAGGACAAGCAGTTGTACACGCTTGACCTTGGCTCGCTGGTTGCCGGCTCCCGTTACCGTGGTGACTTCGAAGAGCGCCTGAAGAAGGTCCTCAAGGAAATCCGCACTCGTGGGGACATCATCCTCTTCATCGATGAGATCCACACCCTGGTAGGTGCAGGTGCTGCCGAAGGTGCCATCGACGCCGCGTCGATCCTGAAGCCGATGCTGGCCCGTGGCGAGCTCCAGACCATTGGTGCCACCACGCTGGACGAGTACCGCAAGCACATCGAGAAGGACGCCGCCCTTGAGCGCCGTTTCCAGCCGATCCAGGTCAAGGAACCCTCGGTTGCCCACGCGATCGAGATCCTGAAGGGCCTGCGGGACCGTTACGAGGCACACCACCGCGTGACGATTACCGACGGCGCCCTCGCCTCAGCCGCGCAGCTGGCCGAACGCTACATCTCGGACCGCTTCCTGCCGGACAAGGCGATCGACCTCATCGATGAAGCCGGTGCCCGCCTGCGCATCCGCCGCATGACCGCTCCGCCGGAGCTCAAGGCCATGGACGAGCGCATCGCTGACGTGAAGCTGGAGAAGGAATCGGCGATTGACGCCCAGGACTTTGAAGGTGCCGCTTCGCTGCGCGACAAGGAGCAGAAGCTCATTGCCGAGCGCGCAGAGAAGGAGCGCAACTGGAAGTCCGGCGGCATGGATGACATCTCCGAGGTTGACGAGGACCTGATTGCAGAAGTCCTCGCGAACTCCACGGGCATCCCGGTCTTCAAGCTCACCGAAGAAGAGTCCTCCCGCCTGCTCAAGATGGAAGAGGAACTCCACAAGCGCGTGGTCGGCCAGGACGAGGCCATCAAGGCCCTGTCGCAGGCCATCCGCCGTACGCGTGCCGGCCTGAAGGACCCCAAGCGTCCGGGTGGCTCGTTCATCTTCGCTGGCCCCACCGGCGTCGGAAAGACCGAGCTCGCCAAGGCCCTGGCAGAGTTCCTGTTCGGTGAAGAGGACGCCCTCATCACGCTGGACATGTCCGAGTACTCCGAGAAGCACACGGTTTCGCGGCTCTTCGGTGCCCCTCCGGGCTACGTCGGCTACGAGGAAGGCGGGCAGCTGACCGAGAAGGTTCGCCGCCGTCCGTTCTCCGTGGTCCTGTTCGACGAAGTCGAGAAGGCGCACGCCGATCTCTTCAACTCGCTGCTGCAGATCCTGGAAGACGGCCGACTGACCGACTCCCAGGGCCGCGTGGTGGACTTCAAGAACACCGTGATCATCATGACCACCAACCTGGGTACCCGCGACATCTCCAAGAGTGTCGCTACCGGCTTCCAGTCCGGCACGGACACCCAGACCGGCTACAACCGGATGCGTGCCCGGGTGACGGAAGAGCTCAAGCAGCACTTCCGCCCCGAGTTCCTCAACCGTGTTGACGACGTCGTGGTGTTCCCGCAGCTGACGCAGGACGAGATCATCGAGATCGTGGATCTCTTTGTGACCCGTCTGGAGCGCCGCCTGAAGGACAAGGACATGGGCATCGAGCTCACCAAGGCCGCCAAGGTCCTGCTCGCCACCCGTGGTTACGACCCCGCCATGGGTGCCCGGCCACTGCGCCGCACCATCCAGCGCGAGATCGAGGACCAGCTGTCCGAGAAGATCCTGTTCGGCGACATCCACACGGGCGACATCGTTGTGGTTGACGTCGAGGGTGAAGGTGACGAAGCCAAGTTCACGTTCGAAGGCAACGCCAAGCCGCGGATCCCGGAGATTGCTCCCACCGCGTAAGGCAGAGGCCTCATAAGCAGAGTGCCCCGCACATTCTCCTAGGAGTGTGCGGGGCATTCGTGTTTCCGGAAGCGAGGATTGAATGCGGATTTTGATGGTGGCTCCTGGTACGCGCGGAGACGTGGCTCCCATGGCTGGGCTGGGATCGGCACTGCAGGAACACGGTTTTGAGGTGGCCATAGCTGCGAACCCTGCCTATGGCCCGCTCGTTGTGTCGGCCGGCTGTGAATACAGGGCGCTCCCTGGGGACCTCACCCGCATCATCCAACGAACCGACTCGGCGGAGAGGCCCTCATTCAGGGATGTCCGGCACTCGTGGCATGCCCTTGGCGGCTACATGGAACAGGCGGCGAGGGGAACACTGGCCGCGGCCGAGGCGGGGGCGGACGTTATCCTGGCGAATTCGGTGGCGCCGTTTGCCTACGACATCGCCGAAGCACTGGAACTTCCCGCCATCGGCGCCCACCTGCAACCCGTGGAGCCGAGCGGAGCATATCCGCCTGTGCTGCTCGGTTCCGGCCGTGACCTCGGCGCCGTGGGCAACAAAGTGATTGGCAGAAGGGTTCTCGCCGGACCAGCCCCTTACGACGCTCCGGGTGCCAGGCTTCGCCGCGGGCTGGGCTTGCCCACGCTGTCCCGCCAAGCTGCCGACCGCCGTCGTCGGCGTAATAAGGCGACCACCCTCCATGGCATCAGTCCCACGGTGCTGCCCCGTCCGAAGGACTGGCACGCGGGGCTTGTCATGGCGGGGTACTGGTGGCCGCCGGGGGAACGCAACTGGCGGCCCGACCGGGCGTTGGCGGATTTCCTGGCGGCTGGTCCGGCCCCGGTCTTCATTGGTTTCGGCAGCGGTGCGGCAGTCGATGTGGAGCTCGCCATGGCGGCGGCACGGATTGCCGGAGTTCGTGCCGTCATCCAGGGCGGACGCGTTCACAGCGACGATGCAATCGGCATCGGCGAGGTCCCGCACGAGTGGCTCTTTCCCCGGATGGCTGCCGTGGTGCATCACGCGGGTTCAGGAACGACGGCGGCCGGCCTCCGTGCGGGGGTGCCTGCGGTATGCGTTCCCGTCTTCACGGACCAGCCTTTGTGGGCATCCCGCGTGGAGGCGCTGGGAGCCGGGCCGGAACCGGTTCCTTACAAGCAACTCACCGCGGCGCGGTTGGGGCAGGCCATTAAGGCGGCGGTCAGCACGCCGTCCTATGCTGCCCGGGCGAAAGCTGTGGCAGCAGCGATCGCCGGTGAGGACGGCGTGGCCCCCGTGCTCCGAACCCTCCGCAACATCCCAACCAGGTCGCATTAGTGCGCGTTTAGAGGCCTCAAAACGCGCACTAAAGCGACCTAGTTGGGGGGATGTGAAAGTAGTGTTTCACTCTTAGTGAACCACCCTGTGATCGACGGCACATTCCGTGTTGAATCGGACCATGGATTCGACTGGCTCGCATACCCCGCAACCCGAAACTCCCTTCCACGATCTTGACCACTACCTGGCCATCCCACGGGTCAGTGGACTCACCCTCAGCCCAGACGGCACACGATTGGTCACCACTGTCTCCACCTTGAACAGCAAGGGCACAGAGTTCATGACGGCCCTGTGGGAGCTGGACCCCACGGGCCGGGAACAGGCCCGCCGGATCACCCGGAGTGCCAAGGGCGAGTCCGGTGCCGTGTTCGCCGCCGATGGCAACCTCTACTTCACCTCGGCGTGGCCGGACCCGGAAAAGCCCGACGAGGATCCCGTCAGCGCGTTGTGGGTGCTTCCTGCCAATGGCGGAGAGGCCCGCATTGCGCACTCCCGCGCAGGTGGCGTTGGTTCCGTCCTGGCTGCCACGGATGCCCGGGCCACCTTCCTGGTGGCCGACGTCCTGGCCGGGTCCACCGGCGAGGAGAACGATGAAGAACGACGCAAGGCCCGCAAGGACAACAAGGTCTCTGCCATCCTGCACAGCGGCTACCCGGTCAGGTTTTGGGATGCGGATCTTGGTCCCTCGGAGCCCCGCATCTTCGCGGTCGAAGCCGGGGAGTCCTCCCAGCCCGGCAAACCCGCTACCGTGGACGCCGAACCGTCAGTGTCGCTGCGGAACCTGACTCCCGGCGTCGGAGGTTCGCTAAGGGAAGCCAAAACCGTGGTGAGCCCGGACGGCAGGACCATCTATACGAGCCTCAGCAAGGCGCTCGCGAAGGCCGACAGTCGGGAGGTGCTCGCCGCCGTCGACGTGGCTACCGGCTCTGTTAAGGTTCTGCTGGACCACGAAGGCATGAGCTACTTCCCCGGCCCCGTGAGCCGGGACAACCGCACGCTGGTGGTGCAGAGCGAAAGCGACACCACCCCCACCCAGGCGCCGCTGGTCAAGCTGCACCTGCTGGATGTTTCGGGTGGGGAAGCCGCCGGGCTTGTGCCACTGGCCCACGAGTGGGACCGCTGGGCGACGCCGGTTGCCTGGCTTCCGGACGGCAGCGGCCTTTTGGTCACGGCGGACGACGACGGCGCGTCGCCGGTTTTCCGGGTGGACGTCGCTGACGGTGGGGTTACGAGGGTGACGAAAGACGCAGCGGCGTACACCGACGTCGTGGTTGCGCGGGACGGACGCACAGCGTACGCGCTGCGGAGTTCGCATGAGTTCCCTTCGGAGGCTGTGCGCATCGATCTGTTGACAGGAGACGTGGAACGGCTCCCGGCGCCGGCCGAGCGTCCCGTGTACAGCGGTCGCTTGGAGCGGGTGGAATCGACGACTGCGGATGGTGTGCGCGTACCGGCGTACCTGGCGCTTCCTTCCGGAGCGTCCGCCGAGGCACCTGCCCCGCTCCTGCTCTGGATCCATGGCGGACCCCTCGGCTCGTGGAACGCCTGGACGTGGCGTTGGAATCCGTGGCTGTTGGTTGCCAAGGGCTATGCCGTCCTGCTGCCGGACCCTGCACTCTCCACGGGCTACGGCCAGGAGTTCATCCAGCGCGGTTGGGGTGAGTGGGGCAAGAAGCCGTTCTCGGATCTGATGGCCGTGACCGACGCCGTGGTTGCGCGCGCGGACATTGACGAGACCCGGACTGCCGCGATGGGTGGTTCCTTCGGCGGATACATGGCCAACTGGGTGGCCGGGCAGACCGACCGTTTCAAGGCGATCGTCACGCACGCCAGCCTGTGGGCGCTGGACCAGTTCGGCCCGACGACGGACGCTGCGCAGTATTGGCTGAAGGAAATGACGGCTGAGATGGCCATGGAGAACTCGCCGCACCTCAACGTAGGCAACATCAAGACGCCCATGCTGGTGATCCACGGAGACAAGGACTACCGCGTGCCCATCGGCGAAGGATTGCGGCTCTGGTACGAGCTGTTGTCTTCTTCTGGGCTTCCAGCGGATGAGAGCGGACAGAGCCCGCACCGTTTCCTCTACTTCCCGGACGAGAACCATTGGGTACTCCAGCCGCAGCACGCGAAGATCTGGTACGGGGTGGTGGAGCACTTCCTGGCGAAGCAGGTTCTGGGGAAGGATGTGGAACTGCCGGCGGAGCTGGGGATTTAGCCTGCAGACATTCGGCGGATGCCCGCGGCGTAGGCGTCCAGGACATCAAGGATGCCGCGGTGCTGCCACACGCGTTTGCGGTCTCGGCCTGTGGATTCACTCAGCACGCCGCGCTCGGTCAGAGCATCGAGCGCGCGCAGTGCTGCCATCTCGCCAAGCCCAAGCTGGGCCATGAGGTATCTCGTGTTCACCGCAGGCTGTCCGATCAAGGTGGGAAGAAGGCGCCATGCCGCGGCATCCGCGCGAAGCCCTGCCAACTTCCCCCGGGACTCCTCAAGCTGTTCGACGAGGTCGTCCACGAGCCGTGCCCCGGTGGTCGAGGCGATCCTGCTCGCCATGGCGAACTCCCGGACAATCGGTCCGGCGTCGCCTTCACGGAAGGAGCCCAAGGCTGCGAAGTAGCGATCCGTGCGGACGAGGAGCCCTGCCGAGATCGGCACCGCGGTGGAGCCGACTAGTCCCTTGTTGCGAAGGATGGACTGAGCCAGGGCGCGCCCGGTCCGGCCATTCCCGTCGGGGAACGGGTGGATGGTCTCGAACTGCGCATGGCTGACCGCTACCTGGACGAGGACGGAGACGTCGTGCCGGCCTACGAAGGTAACCAGATCGCCTATCGCGTCGCGAATGCGGTGGTGGTGCGGTGCGACGAACTCAGCCATCCGTGGTCCCGCTTGACCAGGCCCTATCCACACCTGCTCATTCCGAAATTGCCCGGCACCGGCAGGGTCGAACCCGCGCTGGTGAAGCATCAATGCTCTGTGCATGGCCAAGATGGAGTCTTCATTGATTTCGTCTGCGAGCCGAAGCGCTGCCTCCATGGCGCGGACGTTGCCGACGACGGTCAGTGCGTTTGCGTTGTCGCCCTCATGGATCTCGGCGAGGGCGAGCTGCTTTGCTGACGTGGTCAGCTGTTCGATCTGCGAACTGGAAGCCGACTCTGTCCGCAGCAGGATTGCCGTCATCCGTCCGAGCGCTGGATTGTTGGTTCCCAATCTGCGCTGGGCGTGTTTGTCGAATGCGACCAGTTGGCGGGTGGCATCCTCGACGTCGGCGGAGTCTTCGCCTGAGACCTCGGGTGTCCACTCTGCGATGGGGGCTGTAATGCTGGCCTGTTAGGGCCCGGTTTGCCTGTTCACCTCGGCTCGTGAGTACATCTCAGGTGCGCGGGGCTGCCAGTCGAGGGTCTCGAATGAGATTGGTTCGATGGGAATACGGGCATCGGGAGGTGTTGGCACGAATCCAGTTTACTAACACTTAGCACCATAAGTGTTACCTACTACTGCTGCCTACCAACATTTAGCGGCATAAGTGTTGGTAAGGCTCGGATTTTCCCTCAGTTGGGGTCGTTACCGGGAGCGCTCCAGGGCGTCGAGGATCAGCTCGAGCCCGTGGCTGAACTCGTCGCCGTAGTCGTATCCGGGCTGCATGACGAGTTCCGTGGCGATCTCCACCATGTGCGGGTACTCGCCGGTGGCAAAGCGTTCCATGATGGGTGAGGCAACATCTGCCATGGGCTCTCCTCCCGCGATGGGGAGCGCGGCTTCCTGGAGGGCGAATCCATAGATGTAGCTGTCCAGCAGGGAGTAGGCGCGGGCCGTCAGCTGCACGGTAAACCCGGCGGCCCTTAGCGTGGCCAGCGTTGCCTCGTGGTGTTTCAGCGTCGCCGGGCCGGGTGCCTTCCGTGATTCCAGGAGCCCGATCGCCCAAGGGTGGCGCCTGAGCACCTCACGGGCAGAATGGGCGCGGGTGCGCATCTGCTCCTTCCACTCGCCACCGGCCTCCGGAGTGTGGATTTCGTCGAAGACCAGGTCCACGAGTCCGTCCAGGATCTCGTCTTTGCTGGCTACGTAGTAGTACAGGGACATGGGTTTGGTGCCCATGCTCTGGGCGAGCGAACGGATGGACAACGCGGCGATGCCTTCGTTGTCCGCCAGTTCGAGGGCCTTCTGGAGCACCTTGCCGCGGCTGAGTTCAGGCCGCTTGGCGGTGTTTACGGCTGCGGCCATGAGGTTCCTCCAGGTTGGCTCTTTCGGTTTCGTACAGTGTACTGTAACGTCATTTTCGTACAGCGTACGAATCGTGTTTGGAGGAAGGTCCAGCCATGAAATCCCCGCAGCGCGCACATCCCGGAGCCCAGCAGTCCGTCGGCATGCGGGCTGTGGTCCGGGAAGCGTATGGCGATCCTGACGTCCTGGGGGAGAAGCGCCTCCCGAGGCCGGAAGCCGGGGCCAAGGAAGTGCTGGTCAGGGTCTGTGCAGCCGGCGTGGACCGCGGCGCCTGGCACATGATGACTGGCCTGCCGTACTTGGGGCGGATTGCCTTCGGTATCGGCAAACCGCGGGATCCGGGCCTGGGCATGGATCTCGCCGGCATTGTGGAGGCGGTTGGGCCTGGCGTCACCACGTTCAGCGTGGGTGATGCGGTGTTCGGGTCCGGGCGCGGGTCGTTCGCCGAATACGCCGTGGCTCCGGAGGCGAAGTTGGCTTCCAAGCCCGCGGGTATCACCTTCGAGCAGGCTGCGATTGTGCCGGTCTCAGCGGTCACGGCACTCCAGGGCTTGCGTGCCGGGCGGGTGAAGGCCGGCCAGAAAGTCCTCATTACCGGCGCATCCGGCGGCGTCGGAAGCTATGCGGTCCAGCTGGCCAAGGCCTTTGGCGCCGAGGTTGTGGGGACATGCAGCTCCGGCAAAATGGACTTTGTGCGCAGCCTGGGCGCGGACCGGGTGATCGATTACGCCAGTGAGGACTTCGTGGATTCGGGTCCCTTCCACCTCATCCTCGATATCGCAGGCAATCCCAGGATCCGCCGCCTGCGCCGGGCCCTGACCGCCACGGGGACGGCCGTGATTACGGGCGGTGAAGGTGGCGGATCCTTCGCTGGCGGGCTGGAACGGCAGGTGGGTGCCATCATGCTCTCGCCCTTCATCAAGCAGCGGCTGACGATGTTCTTCGGTGTGGTCCGCGCCGGAGAGTTGCGCGAACTCGCGGAGCTGATCGAAGCCGGCAAGATCACCCCACCCCTGGACCGCACGTTCAGGCTCAACCAAGCGGCTGACGCGCTGCGCTATCTGGAAGACGGCCACGCCCGCGGGAAGATCGCGCTCACCGCCTGATGGGGATGGCCCGTCTGATGGGGGTGGCCGGCAGTCACGAAGGACGGAACCGCACCCGCGGCTGGCTAGGATGGGGGAGTGGATTCTGCCTTCAGCCTTCGCCCTGCCCGCACCAGCGACGTTGCGGCGATCAAGAGGCTGGTGGCGCGCCTGGCCGACGAGCGGATCCTGATTTCCAAGGAAACCGTCGCCTATTACGAGAGCCTGCAGGAATTCCAGATCGCCGAATCCTCCGAGGGGGAGGTCATTGGCTGCGGCGCCCTCCACGTCATGTGGGAGGACCTTGCCGAAATCCGCACGCTTGCTGCCGCCGACTCCTGGCGCGGTAAAGGAGTAGGCCACAAGCTGGTGGAGAGCCTCATTGACAAAGCCCGCGAGGTGGGTGTCAGCAGGGTCTTCTGCCTGACCTTCGAAGTGGACTTCTTTGTCCGCCACGGCTTCGAAGTGATGGCGGACCAAAGCGCCGTGGATCCCGAGGTCTACTCGGAACTCCTGCGCTCGCATGACGAAGGTGTTGCCGAATTCCTGGATTTGGCCCGCGTCAAGCCCAACACCTTGGGCAACACCCGCATGATCAAGCACCTCTAGCCACATCTGCAACAGGTCAGTCAAAAGTCCAGGAATTATGCGTGATTTATACACCTTCTTTTATCTAAAGTTGATGGATAAACTGGTTGAGGCTTGCTGGGGAGCTTCCGCCACATCGGTTATATCGAGAGAAGATCATGCAGTCCCACGCGTCCTTTTCAGGCATTTCAAGCATTTCAGAACTACAGCTCAGCGTGCGCGGTCCAGTGTTCACCCCCGCTGACCCAGGCTTCGCAGACGAAGTCGCCGCATTTAACCTTTCCACCCAACACCAGCCGGATGTCGCCTTCGGCGCCCTCGATGCAGAGGACGTCTCGGCGGCAGTGAAATGGGCTGCTGAGCGCGGCATGCCAGTGGCCGTCCAGTCCACCGGCCACGGCGCCACCAACGCCGTTGAAGGCGGCCTGCTCATCAGTACCCGCCGCATGCTGGAACTCAGCATCGACCCCGTCGAAAAGACCGCCCGGGTAGGTGCGGGCGTTCGCTGGAAGGCGGTGGTGGAGCTCGCATCGACCTTCGGCCTCATGGGTCTCTGCGGTTCCACCACCGACGTAGGCGTTGTGGGCTACACCCTTGGCGGCGGACTGCCGATCATGGGCCGCAAGTACGGTTTCGCTTCGGACCACGTGATCGCCTTCGAGTTGGTCACTGCCGATGGCACGCAAAGGCGGGTCACCAAGGACGAAGACCCCGAACTCTTTTTCCTCCTCCGCGGAGGTAAAGGCAATCTCGGCATTGTCACAGCCATGGAATTCCACCTTTTCCCAAACCAGGATATTTTCGCCGGCGGGCTTTACTTCGCCGGCGTCCACGCAGCCACCGTGCTCCAGCAGTTCAGCGAATGGGTGCCGTCGCTCCCCACTGAAGCATCGGCGTCGTTGGCTTTCCTGCGTTTGCCGGACATGGACATCATTCCCGAACCGCTGCGCGGTAAGTTCGTGGTCCACCTGCGCTACGCCTACCAAGGTGACGCCGACGTGGCCACGCGCCTGCTGGAGCCCATGCGCCGGAGTGCGCCGTTCATGATGGACGCCACCGGGCCGCTGGAGTCGACGCAGTTCGACACCATCCACCAGGATCCGGATCAGCCCGTTCCGGTCCGCGAGCGTGGGTTCCTGTTGGACCGCCTCGACGATCCCGCGAAGGAAGCCATCCTGCGGCACTTCGGGCACGGCGTCGAAAGTCCCGTCCTGCTGGCTGAGCTCCGTCTGCTGGGTGGGGCGCTGGCAACGTGCGCCGACGGTGAGGACAGCGTGGGCGGCCGCGATGCGGCCTTCAGCTTCTTCATGGCTGGGATGGCAGTCCCGCCTCTCGCTGAGCTGCTGCCCGTGGTGTACGACGCCGTTCGCGAGGACCTGCGCGACGCCTCCAATGGCGGGACGTTCGTGAACCTGCATGGCCACTTCGTGGACGCTGAGGACAGGGAACGGCCTTGGACTCCGACCGTCCGCGAACGGCTGCGGAAGGCCAAGGCGGAGCTGGATCCGAAGAACATGTTCAGCTTCGGCCACGTGGTTGGCTTGCCGGTGATCGACCAGACCGTGCTGCTCGAAGACGTTGTCACTGCCGGCGGCGACGCCGTGCTGAGCAACTAGGAACCCGCCATGTTTCCGGACTTCTCGGCGTTCCAGATTGATATCCCGCACGGCTCCTGGCCGCACGATACTGAGTGGTCCGGGGCCGGACACCCGCACCACGAGATTTCCGGCGACTTCTGGCCGGACGTCCAGGTGAGCCATGAGGCGCCGGCGAAAGCGGCGGGCGACGGCGGATAGCCGAAGGCTGCCAACGGGGGATACTCCGGGCCTACCGTGGTCCCTGCCGCCGGTAGTAGGGTCAGAGCACCACACCACTGCAGGCTCAGGAGCATCCCATGAAAAAGCTCATCAATGATCCACGTGCGGTGGTGGACGAATCCGTCGAGGGTTTCGGCATGGCACATGCCGACCTCGTGGACGTCCACCCCGACCCGAAAATCGTCGTCCGCAAAGGTGCGCCGGTGGCGGGCAAGGTTGCCTTGGTTTCCGGCGGTGGCAGCGGCCACGAACCACTCCACGCAGGATTCGTGGGGCTTGGCATGCTGGATGCTGCTGTTCCCGGCGCCGTCTTCACCTCGCCCACACCGGACCAGATCATTCCGGCCACCACGGCAGTGGACTCGGGTGCCGGCGTCGTACATATCGTGAAGAACTACACCGGTGACGTCCTGAACTTCGAAACTGCCGCAGAGATGGCCCAAGCCGAAGGCGTGGCTGTCCGTTCGGTACTCGTGAACGACGATGTCGCCGTGGAGGACTCGTTGTACACGGCCGGCCGGCGCGGGGTGGGCGGCACCGTCCTTGTGGAGAAGATCGCGGGTGCCGCTGCTGAGCGGGGTGATGACCTGGACGCCGTGGCCGGCATCGCCGAGCGCGTGGTGGCCAACGTGCGGACCATGGGCGTTGCGCTCTCCGGCTGCACCGTGCCGCACGCCGGAACTCCGAGCTTTGAACTGGCCGACGACGAGATCGAGATTGGCATCGGCATCCACGGTGAACCCGGGCGGCACCGGATCCCCATGGAAGGTGCCGATGGGATTACCGACCGCCTCCTGGAACCGGTCCTTGAGGACCTTGGTCTTTCCTCCGGCGACAAGGTGCTGCTGTTCGTCAACGGCATGGGCGGCACTCCGCTGAGTGAGCTGTACATCGTCTACCGCCGGGCAGCGAACGTGTTGGCTGAGCGGGGTGCCACGGTGGAACGGTCCCTGGTGGGCAACTACGTCACTTCTTTGGAAATGCAGGGCTGCTCAGTGTCGGTGCTGCGGCTGGATGATGACATGACCACCCTGTGGGACGCTCCCGTCCACACTGCGGCCCTGCGCTGGGGAGTGTGACCATGGGATTGGGCGTTGACTGGGCCGTGAACTGGCTGAAACTCTCGGCAGAGGCCATGGCCGAACACCGCACCGAACTCATCGAGCTGGACCGGGCCATCGGCGACTCGGATCACGGCGAGAACATGGACCGAGGCTTCCAGGCTGTGCTCCAAAAGCTCGACGAATCGCCGCCGGAAACACCCGGCGCCGCCCTGAAAGCTGCGGCGATGGCGCTGATGTCCAAAGTGGGTGGAGCCGCGGGCCCCCTCTACGGGACGGCGTACCTCCGGGCGGCAACTGCCCTGGGTGATGCCACGGACCTTGATGCCGCAGCCGTGGTGTCCGCCCTGGTTGCGGCGCGCGACGGCGTTGTGGCCCGCGGTAAAGCCGAACCAGGGGACAAGACCATGATCGATGCGTGGACCCCTGCGGTGGAGGCGGCGCAAAAGGTGGCCGACGACGGCGGCGACGCGCTCGCAGCCTTGGAGGCCGCCGCGGAAGCCGCTGAGTCCGGAGCCGTCGCCACCGAACCCCTTGTTGCCCGCAAGGGCCGTGCCAGTTACCTGGGCGAACGGAGTGCCGGCCACCGCGATCCCGGCGCGCAGTCCACGGCACTGCTCCTTCGGGCTGCTGCGGCTGCGGCCAAGCAGGGCACGGCCGCATGACCGTTGGGATCGTGGTGGTCTCGCACAGCAGCAAGATCGCTGAAGGGGCCGTGGAGCTCGCCGCCCAGATGGCGCCCGACGTCGGACTCGTCGCCGCCGGGGGAACCGATGACGGGCGGATCGGCACCAGCCTCGAAAAGGTGCTGGCCGCCGTCGAGCAGTCCCTTGCGGACGCTGGCGGCGACGGGGTGGTGGTACTGACGGACCTGGGCTCTGCCGTGATGACGGCGGAGTCCGCCGTGGAGTTCGCCAGCGATCCGGAGGCTGTGCAGTTGGCTGATGCGCCTTTGGTGGAGGGGTTGGTGGCCGCGGCCGTCGCCGCGCAAGGAGGTGCCGCCGTCGGGGACGTACGCCAAGCTGCGGAAGCCGCGGGAGGTGTGGCGCCGGATGCCGGTCCCGCGGTGCGGGGTGAGCCGGACGCCACGGCCGAATTCGAGCTCATCAATCCCATGGGCATCCATGCCAGGCCGGCAGCCAAGATTGCCGGTGGTCTCTCTGGCCTGGACGCTGAGGTGACCATCAACGGCGTCGACGGGGCGTCCATGATGGAACTGATGGCGCTCGCCGCTGGCCAGGGAACGAACCTGCACGTGGAGGCCCACGGTGCCGATGCGCAGAAGGCCGTGGATTACGTGGGCAGGCTGGTGGCCGAGGGCTTCGGGGAGCTCTGAGTCCAATCGTTTTCACCCAAAATATTGATAAGTAACCTGATTAGTGATGTGGTAGAGATACAGGTTCACAACGAAAGAGGTGCAACATGGGTGCAGACGACAAGGCACAGAACACTGGCGAAAAGATTGCCGGCAAGGCGAAGGAAGCGGCTGGAAAGCTGACTGGAAACGAGCGCCTTGAAGCTGAAGGCCAAGGCGAACAAGCCAAGGCCGACCTCAAGAATGCCGGCGAAAAGGTGAAGGACGCCTTCAAGAAGGATTAGGAACCCGGGCAGGGCCGCTGGTTGCAGCGGCCCTGCCTTGTTGTTGGCAGTAATGGTCATCGATGCGAAAGGGGGAGACTTTCCAATGAACCTACTGGTGAAACTGTTCGGCCTGGCGGTAAGCCTCGGAGCCGGCGCGCTGGCAAACAAGACCCTTGAGGGGCTCTGGGAAAAGAAGACGGGAAAGCCCGCGCCGAAGGATGGCACCGACTTGGATGATTCCTTGCCCGGCGTGCTGGTGTTCGCCGTAGTCTCTGCCGCGGTTGGTGCCGTGGTGCACGTCCTCACGCAACGGGGCACCAAGAGTGCCCTGGCCCATATGAAGAAAACTGCAGACGAGGTGTAGCGAATGACCATTGCGAAGTACCCCAGTGTCGTTATCGACTGTCCGGATGCCCGCGCCCTGGCGGCCTTCTACGGAGAACTTCTCGGCTGGGAAGTCACCCGCGACGACGGCGACTGGGCGGATGTACGCCCCGCCGATGGCAGCAACTGCATTTCCTTCCAGCAAGTGGACGTCTACCAAGCGCCCGTGTGGCCCGGGCAGGCAATTCCGCAGCAAATGCACTTCGACGTGATCGTGGAGGATCTGGACGAGGCCGAGAAGGCCGTCCTGGCCATCGGCGCCACGAAGCACGACCACCAGCCGGGCGAGACCTTCCGGGTGTTCCTGGACCCTGCAGGGCATCCGTTCTGTTTGTGCGTTTCCTAGCTGGTTACGCGGAGGGCCCGGTACTGCATTCGGCAGTACCGGGCCCTTTTTTGGTCTTGTTGTTTAGCCTTGATTCGCGGCCCATTCCTCGACGCGGCGGTTGCTTTCCTCTTCGGACAAGTCCTCGACGCGCGTCATGATGGACCAGCGCACGCCGAAGGGATCGCGGATGCTGGCGTAGCGGTCGCCTGAAACGAACGTGCTGAGCGGTTCGCGCACGGTGGCGCCGGCTTGCTCCGCGCGCTGGACCAAGCCGTGAGCGTCCGCGCAATAGAGTCCCATGGAATAGCAGTCGTCCTCGCCTTCCGGCGCGGGGACAAGGTGGTAATCGGGGCTCGGCTCCCCGAGCTGCAGGTGGCCGTTGCCGAAGTCGAGTTCGGCATGGACCACCACGCCACCCATCTCCGTGGTGCCCACGACGCGCGCGCCGAACACGTCTTTATAGAAGTCGATGGCCGCCTTTGCGTTCCTGACTGCGAGGAACGGGGTGAGGCTGGTGAGGCCCTTGGGAACTCCGTGGACGGTGTGCTCCCCGTGGGCGGCCGTGGTTGATTCGGTGCTTGTAGTATCGGTCATGTCTTGACGCTACGCCTTGGCGCGTTGGGATCGCTTGGAGATTTGCGACAACTCTTGTTCGAGGGTGGGTATGGATCATTTATTCAAAGGAGTCCTGTATCCCGCCCGCTTGCCCACGTTCCACCGGCTCCCCGCACCTTCCGCGGTGGAGCACCTGGTCCAGTGGTTCTGGATTCCGGAGTGGGACATCGAGCCCGGCCGTACTTCACGGCAGCACGTGATCGCCTACCCTGCCTGCAACCTTGTGGTGGGACTTGAGCGCGTGGATTTCGCCGGCCCGACCACGCGGGTGGGACACCAAGACCTCTCCGGGCGTGGATGGGCGGTAGGCGCGCTGCTGCGGCCCGCTGCCGTCCCGCTTTTCACGGCCGACCCCCGTGGAGTCCGAGACGCGGAAGTGGCCTTTGCCGCCGTCGAACTTCACCGTACTGTCACGGCGGCGATGTCGCCTTCGCCTTCGGATGCCGACGACGGCGGCGCTCGCCGGGAGCGCGCGGTGGACGCGTTTGTTCACTGGTTGGCCTTGTTTGCCGGGTCCGGGGTGTCCGAGGAGGCGCTGCTCGCCAACCGGATGATGGATCTCTTGGCTTCCGATCCGTCCGTTCTCCGTTTGGAGGACGCGGCTGCGGTGCTGGCCGTATCGCCACGAACGTTGCAGCGGGTGGCGCGGAAGTACATCGGACTTAGCCCGGCGGCGCTGATCCGGCGTCGTCGTTTGCAGGACGCGGCCGAGCGGGCACGGTTGGACGCTTCAGCGGATCTGGCGGCGATCGCTGCTGAGCTTGGCTACGCCGACCATGCCCATCTCACGAATGACTTCCGGAAGTACCTGGGATTCACGCCGAGTGGGTACCGGCGGGCGGTTGGTGGGGGGTAGATGAGGCGGCGGGCGCCCCTTCGCGACAGTCGCAGATTGAAGCCGTTGCTGAGGAACTGCTCCGCCGACTCGTGGGCGACGAGTGTCAGGTTGAACTCTAAGACTCCCACCAAGGGCTGCCCAGAAAGCCGATTCGGCACCCTAACCTGACGGCTTTAAGGCTTGGTGCCTGACGTCAGGTTGGGGTGTACTTCTAGCTTTCAGATCCGTTGAAGGCGAGGGGACATTTGTTGCGAGTGGAAGCCCTGCACGCTTGGTTGTGAGCCTTTACCGGGTGGAGAGATAGCTGTTCTTTGCAGCCAACGATCTTTACCGCTGTTGACTGAAGGAAACGATGGGCAGGGCGCCGGTGATCAGACACAAATTGTGCTCTCGCAATCAGAACTGGGCGGGATTCAACGAAGAAGCCAGAGAATGCGAGGTGGTTTGGGGAACCCTGTCAACGTGTATCGATCGGTGGAGGACTGTCGCGCACGTCGGGATGGTCTCATGGGCGTGCGGAGAGTTCCGGTTAGGGCCGCTGAAGGTCCCACTGCTCGGCGGGCAATGCCCGGCACCAAAGCGCGCAGGGCATCCGGTTGCAGGCCCGTTCGGCGCGACGTAGCCTTAATCGATGACCGTGCAGACGTGGACCCTGATCGACAACGACAGGACCTACCCGGTCCCCAGTTATGAAGTGCCGTACATCCAGAAACGCATCGATGCGGCGGCTTCCGGTGAGTCCAACCAGTTCGTTGAGTTTGTCCCCCACGGCGAATCAGAGAAAGTTCGTCTGGCCGTCAACGCATCGACTCGGCTGAAGTCGCCCTCCGGAGAAATCGTCTAAACGTACTTGCGGTTTGGGCGGCCGGCCCATGTCCCAGGCGCAGACCCTCACAGTCCATCCATTCAGCCGGTCCACCACGCAGGAACCGGTTCACACGTTCAACGTGAAGAATATGTCCCTTTCTGTTGGGCAGGAAGCATATATTCGGGCAGCGGGTCGAACGCGCTCGGCTGGTCCTTCGCGCTGCCCGATCTGGCGTTCAGGCAGCCGCTGCACACGGGCAACCCCAGCGGTAAGGGCTCAAAACGGAACACGTTGGTTTCCTCGGAGAGCCGCCCCTCGCGTGGTTGGTCTCCGCCACCCACCGAGAACACCTGACGAAAAAGTCTGCACGGGTCGGGAACGGGTACCTATGTGCCTCGGAGTGAAGGGCAGGGTTCTGGTTCTGTCAAGGCGCTGGTGGATGGGGACGCCATGCCAGCAGGTGAACTCGTACCAGCCGAAGGCTCCTTTTTAGGTGAAGTAGACGCCGATGCGGTTGCCGTCGATTTCCTCGATGCGGATGTCGATGCCGTAAACGTCGTGCAGCATTCCGGCGCTCATGATCTCCGCTGGTGTGCCCTGGTGAATGACCTTTCCGTCCTTCATGGCCAGGATGGTATCCGAGTAGCAGGAAGCGAAGTTGATGTCGTGGACCACCAGGACGATGGTCTTGCCAAGCTCGTCGGCCAGACGCCGCAGCAGGCGCATCATCTCCACGGAGTGCTTCATGTCCAGGTTGTTGAGGGGTTCATCGAGCAGCAGGTATTCGGTGTCCTGCGCCAGGACCATCGCGATGTAGGCCCGCTGGCGCTGCCCGCCGGACAGCTCATCCACAAACTTGTCCGCCATGGAGGCAAGGTCCAGCCGCCCGATGGCCTGGTCCACATGTACAAGGTCCTCCACCGTCGGCCGGCCGCCGCTGTGCGGGAAACGCCCAAACGCCACCAGGTCGCGGACCGTGAGCCGCATGGTCAGGTGGTTTTCCTGCCGCAGGATGGCCATGGTCTTGGCCAGGTCCTTGCTGGGCGTCGCCGTGACGTCCAGGCCAGCCACCGACACGCCCCCGCCATCCATGGGCTGCAGTCGGCTGATCATCGCCAGCAGCGTGGACTTGCCCGCACCGTTGGGGCCGATGATGGACGTGATGCCGCCGCGGGGAATATCGCACCTGACCTCGTCCAGCACGGTGGAGCGGCCGTAGCGCTTGGTGACGTTCCGGACGGCGATCATGGACGGACCCCGGTCATTTCAGCGAACCTTTCAGCAAGAGGTAGAGGAAGAGAAGGCCGCCGGTGAACTCGATGATGACGCTCAGCGCGGTGGCGAAACCGAACACCCGTTCCAGCAGTAACTGGCCACCCACCAAGGCAATCGCACCGATGAGCACCACGATCGGCAGCAGCCGCGCGTGCCGGAATCCGCGGCAGAGCTGGTAGCCGAGACTGACCACCAGGAGCCCGAAGAACGTCACCGGACCCACCAGCGCTGTGGAAATGGCCACCAGCAACGAGCATGCCAGCAGCATGCGCATCACCACTCGCTTGTGGTCCACACCGACGTTGATAGCTACCTCACGGCCGAGCGCCAGCACGTCCAGGGTGTGCCTCATCCGCCACACAGCAAGGCACACGGCAGCCACGAACACGGCGGAAACACCCAGGAGCCCCGGGTCGACGTTGTTGAAGCTTGCGAAGAACAGGTCCTGGAGGATGATGAATTCGCTGGGTTCCATGAGCCGCTGCAGGAGCGAGGAAACCCCGCGGAACAGCGTGCCGAGCACGATCCCCACCAACAGCAACAGGTGCAGCGAACGGGTAGCTCCGGTGAACATCCACCGATACAGGAAAGCGCTGAAACCCACCATCAGCAGGATTTCGAGGGCGAATTTGAGCGTCGATGGAGCCGTGGCCAGCGTGGCAGCACCGGCCACGAACGCCAGGGCGGTCTGCACGAGGATGTAGAGCGAATCGAAGCCCATGATGGATGGCGTCAGGATCCGGTTGGCCGTTACGGTCTGGAACAGAAGGGTGGAGACTCCCACCGCGACGGCCACCAGCAGCATCGCGGAGACCTTGATGGCCCGGCGCGGCAGGATGTAGGCGATGCTGCCCTTGAGGTCGATGGTCAGGAAAACAGTAACAAGCACGACGGCGGTCACCGCCAGGATGCCGATCACCAGTCCCGGCGAGGTACTTCGGATGGCCTCGCGCCAGCGTGTAGGCGACCATGACCGCCGGCCTGGCTTGGCGCCGTCGTCCGCTGTCTGGGTGCCGGACGACGTCACGGCCGGTGACACAGGGGTTTCAGGCATTGCGTTTCCTCAGGAGCAGGAAGAGGAACAGCACGGCACCCAGAACGGACATGACCATGCCCACCGGCACCTCGTAAGGGAAGCGGATGGTCCGTCCGATGATGTCGCAGACCAGCACGAACGCGGCGCCGAAGACGGCGGTCCAGGGCACGGCGCGGCGAAGATTGTCACCGAACAGCAGTGACACGATGTTGGGGACCACGAGCCCCAGAAACGGCACGGCGCCAACTGTTGTGACAACAACAGCCGAGATCAGGGAGACGATCATCAGGCCGAGCCGCATGGTGCGTGCATAGTTCAGGCCCAGGTTGGTGGTGAAGTCCTGCCCCATGCCGGCAACGGTGAACCGGTCCGCGGCAAAGAGGCCCACCAAAACAAGGACAGCCACGATCCACAGCAGCTCGTACCGGCCTCGCAGCACGCCGGAGAAGTCGCCGATCATCCAGTTGCTCAGGGTCTGTAGAAGGTCGAAACGGTAGGCAAAGAAAGTGGTGACGGCACCGATGACACCGCCCAGCATGATGCCCACCAGGGGGACCAGCAGGGTGTTGCGGGCCGGGAGCCTGCGGAGGATCGCCAGGAAGAGCGCGGTGCCGAGCACGGCAAATACAGAAGCCACGATCATCTTGGTGAGGATCGGGGACTCCGGAGCCAGCACCGTCACCACCAGGATCCCGAGCGTGGCCGATTCCACGGTCCCCACGGTGGAGGGTTCCACGAACCGGTTCCGGGCCATGAGTTGCATGATCAGCCCGGCAACGGCGACGGCCATCCCGGCCAGGACTACAGCCAAGGTGCGCGGCACCCTCGAGACCCAGAAGATTTCCCAGGTCCCGGCGTCGTTCGCCCACAGGGCCGGCAGCGAGACATCGCTGACGCCCACAAAGATACTGCCAACGGCGAACACCAGCACAACGGCAGCAGCCGCAACCAGGCGGGCGGTTTCGCCCGTCCGGTTGCGGCGTGCTGGTGCCGTGGCGCGCACGGCTGTTGCGGTCATGTCAGGGTCAGGCGACGGAGTCGGCCACCGCGGTGACCATGGCCTGGACATTGTTCAAGCCATAGCCCACGATGTACCAGCCAGCGGGATCGAGGTTGACGATCTTGTTGTTCTTGGCTGCGTTGGTGGACTTCACGAGCTCGTTGTCCAGGATCAGGTTGGCCGTGGAGCCTGCGGTGCCGATGGCGGTGTCGCGGTTGATGACGTAGAGAATGTCCGGGTTGGTTTCCTTGATGTATTCGAACGAAACGGCTTCACCGTGGGCGCCCTCGGACTTGACCTCGGCCGCCGTCGGGACGCCCAGGACGTCGTGGATGATGCCGAATCGGGAACCGGTGCCGTAAGCGGTGACTTCGCCGCCGGAGGTGAGGACGATCAAACCCTTGCCGGCGGCAGCTGCCTTGGCCTTCGTCTCGGCGACGGTCTTGTCCACTTCGGCGAGCTTGGAGGCGACTTCGTCTTCCTTGTTGAAGATCTTGCCGAGCTTCTCAGCCTGCGCCTTGAAGCTTTCCATGGGCTTGGCGGCATCTACGGAGAGGTCAATGGTGGGAGCGATCTTGCTCAGTTCCTCATAGGCGCCGGAGGTACGGCCGGAAATGATAATGAGGTCCGGGGCTGCCGAGCTGACGGCTTCAAAGTCGGGCTCCTTAAGCGAGCCAACCTTGGCGTACTTGGCTTCGGAGAACTTCTTCAGCGCGTCCGGGTAGCTGGCTTCGGGGACACCGGTGGGCTCGACGCCCAGAGCGTTCATGGTGTCCAGGACACCGAGATCGAACGTGACAACCTTGGCCGGGTTCACGGGAACGTTGGAGGTGGAGCCCTGGGCGTGCTCGACGGTAATGGTGCTGGCCTCTTCCGGCTGCGAGGACGCAGTTGCGCCTCCTCCGCAGGCTGTCACGGTCAGCAAGGCCGCCCCTGCAGCCAGTGCCCCAATGTAGCTCGACAGCCTCTTTTTCACGCCAGTACCCACTCACTAATAAGTCACAAATGTGTTTCCTAATTGCCTTTTGACTGTACTTGCAAGGCGAGGCTAACTTCAAAACCGAAAGACCCTCCAGCGGGCGAAAGTGAGCGAATTCACCGGCCATGCCCCACATGGGCCCGAATCAGCAGGCAGGCGTCCGGAAAGCGCGGCCGATGACGTCCACGCTGAGAGGGCGGACGAAATCTGGACTCGCGCAGGTTCGAACGCGTCACCAAAATGATTGCTCCTGTTGCGTCAAAGCCGACGCCGGACACTGCAACGGTCGGCCGACAGTTACCATGCAGATTCGCTAAATCCTTCCACCAAGGGATCCGATGTGCCGCTGGATGATGCTCGGGTCGACGATGTGCGGAATGCTGCCCCAGACGATACAGGTGGTATTTCCGGGCTGGCCCGGACTCCTGGTGTTGGCGGGTGTGGCAGACCGCGGATGAACCAGCGGAACGCCGGCGGCCTTGTCATCGCTATCTCCAAGCCGTTGAAGAATACCCAATCCGCACCCACCCAGTGTGGGCCACCGTTGACGATCAGCGCACCTGGCCGTCGGGGCGAGCCCACGGGCGATCTCGCGCACACGGGGCATCCCCGTCCCGATCGCGCTGCGCGTGCTCTGGTCATGCTCCACGAGGGGGCCTTCCAGGGCGGGAGAATGCATGCGGGCGACCGCGAGAAGCGTTTCCAGCGGTCGGATCCGGTTCAGTTAACTGGCGCGCAGGACATTCAGTCAACTGCGGTGGGCGCGGTGCGCCCGGCAAGGAGGACGGCTCGCAAGAGCCCTGGAAACAGCTCATCCAAAGTGTCGCAGCGCAGCCTGTTCATGATGGCCGTTCCTTGGTAACGCTGCTCGATGACGCCAGCTTCGCGCAGTACGCGGAAGTGGTGCGTTGAGGTGGACTTGCTGATGGGCAGCTCGAAGGCGATGCAGGCCTGGTCGTCATGGCCATTTGCCAGTTGGGTCACGATCCGCCGACGCATGGGATCGGCCAGCGCCGAAAGGACGTCATCGATCCTGATCTGATCGGCTGACGGGTGCTCGAGGGTGCGCATGAGTCGATTATCCAAGACTTGGCTCCAGTTCTACGCACTTGGTAATACGACAATCATCGTACTACGTTAGTTGTCGAACAATGATCCTGCTCTGGAGGAGGCCAGCATGGCTGATATTTTCGACCCCGTTACGTTCCGGGGCCTCACCATCCCGAACCGCGCGTGGATGTCGCCGATGTGCACCTATTCGGCGGACGCCGAGGGCGACCGGATCGGCCGTCCCCACGATTTCCATCTGGGCCACTATGCCTCGCGGGCCGCCGGAGGGGTGGGACTGGTCATGATTGAGGCGACCGGTGTTGTTCCCGAAGGCCGGATTACCCCGTTTGACCTGGGGCTGTGGTCCGAGGAACAGGTGGGGGACTTCGCGCGGTTGGTCAACATCATTGGGCAGGGCGGGGCTGTACCCGGAATTCAACTGGCGCACGCAGGACGGAAGGCCTCCACGGACAGGCCATGGCTGGGTGGGGAACCTCTTGGCGAGGCCGAAGGGGGTTGGCAGCCGCTTGGCCCATCTGCTGTGGAATTCCCCGGGAATCCAGTGCCTGCACAGCTCACCCGGGCGCAGATCTCCGACGTCGTTGACTCCTTTGCGCGTTCGGCAAGGCTCGCCCTTCGCGCCGGTTTCGAGGTCGTTGAAGTCCACGCGGCGCACGGCTATTTGCTGCACTCCTTCCTCTCGCCCATCTCCAACCAGCGCGGGGATGAGTATGGCGGAAGCTTGGAAAACCGCGCCCGACTGGTCCTCGAGGTCATCGACGCCGTGCGCAAAGAATGGCCCGAAGACCGTCCCGTGTTCCTGCGGGTGTCCTCCACGGACTGGGTCAGTGAGGACCCCAACGACCACCGGTCCGGATGGTCCGTTGAAGACACCGTACAACTGACCAAGTGGGCGCACGAACACGGCATCGACCTAGTGGATTGCTCATCCGGTGGCCTGATCCCCGCGAGGATCCCGAATACCAGGGACTACCAAGTCAGCAACGCGGCACGGGTGCAATCCGAGACACATGTCCCCGTCGCTGCCGTCGGACGCGTAGCTGATCCGGCGTGGGCCCGCGAATTGGTAGCCAGCGAAGCCGTGGAAGCTATCTTCCTCGGCAGGGCTCTCCTTCGAGACCCCTCCTGGGTGAACAACGCAGCCACGGCCCTGGACGCACGGCCCCGCTTCATTGAACAGTACGACTTCGCACTCACTCCCGCGTAAAGCCCAGCAAACCAGTCCTCACGGCCCGGAGGCCGTCCCCGTCAGCCCGCCCCACACACATCCCAAGGAACCTTCGTGAGCGGCGACAATGGCCACGACTGCCCAGCACCGGCCCGGTCGCCCACATATGCCTGATCAGACGCATTAGCTCTTGGGAGGGAGATCGTCACGAGGCTGCTCCGAAGTGACTTGGCGACCGCGCCAGCTAATGACCTGGCGTGTTCACAAAACGCGGACAGTGCCAAGACCAAGGGTGACGATAGGTGCCCACTCCATCCGTGTGTCCTTTGATGCCGACACCGGCACACGGCAAGATGTGCGCTTCGAGAGCAAGGTCGGAGCCATGTTCACTGATTGAGTCGTCCCTCGTCAAACTGCCTACACGTCAGGTTGGGGGTGTAGGTCAGATGAGCATGCGGTTGTGCCGGGCGCTGCACACGAGCATCTCTCTGGAGGTTGTCGTCGCATGACGTCGGTGCCGCAGCAATCGTGATCGTTGGTTTCCCTCGGACGCCAACCCAATCCCCGTATGCCGAGCGAAGGATGTACTCCTTTCCCAGGAGTCATGCCTGCCGGTATGGACGCAGGACTGATTCTCAAGGGCAGCCGCGTAAGGTATCTCTGCGCCGACCCAATCGAGATTTCCAAGCCAGACGTAGTCCCAGCGCCATCTCCACCCTAGCTCGACAGCTCATCAGGGCAGCTGGCGGTGCGGATAGCTGGCGCCTCGCTGCGCGAGGTCAGTCCGACTTGATTCAGATGAAGCCAACCGCGTTTGCCTGTACGAGGTTCGAGACGTCCGTCAGCAACGAACTAGCAGCCCCTAACGGACTGAAGCGTCCTCCCTGAATGACAATGTTTCCTGTCTCGGAGGAAGCGAATACCATTGCCCTTTCTGGTCCCACGATTTGATGGAGGGGATCGTGCACGGGAACTTCGTCAAGAGCAACGGAAGCCTGGATCTAGCCTTTGATCCCGCAGCCTCTCTGCGCAGCGGAAGGACCGGACGCCGCCCCCGTCGCCGGAAGGAATACCGGACCAGGCGCTTCCCGGACATGGTCATGATTCGGGACAGGCCTGCAGAAGTCGCCGGCAGGTTAGTCCCCGGGCATTGGGAATCTCAATGTTTCTGTCAAGCCGCTTGAGCGGTGATCCGGGGCAATGGGTCCTGGTAGGCCGTACGGTCGCGGAGCATGGCCCAGAGGACGTTGATGCGGCGCCTGGCCAGGGCGATGAGGGCCTGTTTATGTGACTTTCCTTCTCCGCGCTTCCGGTCGTAGTAGATTCGCGAGGCGGGGCTGTTTTTCAGGCTGGAGAGCGCGGCGAGGTAACAGGTCCTCAAGAGTCTGCGGTTGAAGCGACGAGGTCGGTGAAGATTCCCGCTAATGCGTCCGGAATCACGTGGGACCGGTGCCAGGCCCGCAACGCTTGCGAGCCGGTCGACGGAGTCGAACGTGTCCAGGTTGCCGCCGATGTTAGCGAGAAAAGTTGCTGCGAGCACAGGGCCGAACCCAGGCACGGTGAGCAGAATATCGGCGCTGTCATGCTGCCGAAACAGCTCAGTGATCTGGGCATCGATGCCCGCGATCTCAGCATCGAGTGCGCTGACCTGCTCGGCCAACCGGACGACCAAGGCGGAGCCTGTGGCCTGTGTGGGCAGGACCGTGTGCTGGGAGTTCGCGGCTTGCAGGGCTTTCTCGGCCATCTTGGCACTGTTACGACAGCCGCGTTTTCTGAGCCAGCTGGCGAGCCGGGTCAGCCCTGCCCGCCGGATGCCCTCGGGGTTTGGTAGCCGCTCAGAAGGATGAGGGGTGCTTTCTTGGAGTAGTCGAACGCACGCTCGAGCGCCGGAAAGTATTCCAGCAAAGTGGCGCGGAGCCTGTTGATTGCCCGGACCCGGTCGCAGATCAGATCCGTGCGGCGGGCCGTCAGGAGCCGCAGGTCAGCGCTGATCTGATCCGCACCACGGACGGGCTGCAGATCGGTGCGCATCCGCGCCTGGTCCGCGATGATCCTGGCGTCTTTCGCGTCGGTCTTGCCATCCCCGCGATATGTCGCTGCGGCGTGATGCACGATCCGCCCGGGGATATAGAGCAACTGCTGGGCGTGCGCGGCCAACAACTCGATCAACAGGGCCGCTCCGCCGGAGTTCAGATCAGTGGCCCAACAGGCCTCACCGTCAGCCGCGATCTCCGCGACCGCGGCTATGAGTTCGAGGAGTGCGTTTTCGTCGTTCTCGACCCGTTTCGAGAGCAGCACGGTCCCCGTCTGATCGATCACGACGCAATGATGTGCTCTTTTGCCCGAGTCGATTCCTACCCAGAATGCCGGCATGTTCAGGCCCCTTCGATCAGCTCCAATACGGTGGCCCTGTCGATAACTACGCCGGCACGTCCTTACCCAACGATCAATGTCGTAATTCTCAATCAGCGGTCGAGCCATCGGCGGGCAGCGGGCAGCCATTCCCAGTGAGCCGTCCAAGCGGCAGGGCGACCTAGTGCCATACCCGCCACCCGAGGGTGATCGAAACACTACGACAGCTCCGAAATCACCCACAACAACACCGTAAGGAGGGCGATTTAATCATTGGAAAGGGCGGACGCTCTGCAATTGCCACCCTGGTCGAACGGACCACCAGGTTCATCCTCCTCGTGCATCTGGCCGGGAACCGCGGAGCCGAGAACCTGCGAGACCGACTGGCCGAAGCCATGAACCCGCTGCCAGCCCACCTACGCCGATCCCTGACATGGGATCAGGGCACTGAGATGGCCTGCCATCAGGATTTCACGCGGCAGACACTCATCCCTGTGTACTTCTGCCACCCCGCGAGTCCTTGGCAGCGCGGCTCGAACGAGAACACCAATGGCTTGCTTCGGCAAAATTTCCCGAAGGGAACGGAGCTGGGCGTCCATTCCCGCGAGCACCTCGCTATGGTGGCCGCCGAGATCAACCAGCGTCCACGAGAAGTCCTCGGATGGCATAGCCCGCTCGAGTACCTGAGTACACTGGCTTCACCCTCGACCGAACCATAAATTGTTGCGACGACCGCTGAATTCCGCCGCCCACGAAATGGCTGACATTCGACCAGCGCTGACAGCTCAGTAAGCGGATTTTGGTTGCAGCGTCGATCCGCTGAGGTCTGCCTGAGGGTCTGCTTCTGCTATGCCGCGGCCCTGGACTTCGAGGATGGCGGCATCCAGTCCCATCCCTCGGGCAAGGAGGTCCAGGATGAAGGTTGATGTGCCGTTGGGGCAGGCTCTGATCGTTTCACACCCCAACCCCCTGGACACCGGTTTGAATAAGATCCGCGGCGGGCAGTGCCGCGCCAGTGGCTGCTGAAATGCGTATCCGGCTTCGGCCAGCTTCTGCCGCTTATTGCAGCTCTGTCCAGTGACTTAGAAGGTGGCTTTTGGTGGCCGTTACGACGTCGAGGTCACTACGGAGGACTGCTGTCGCTTCGGGACGGACCGTTCCCGGGCTGCCGTGGTCGACTGCAGCGCCTGAACGATAACCTGCGCTTGGGTCCGTTCGAAGGTGTCCCAATGGGCTTACGAGGTCGCCAATCGTTACTGTCGGGCAGGGACTGGTCGTGGGTGGTAAGTGTTTCGGTGTGGTGTCCCCGGACTGATGCAACGTGGACCCGTAGGCCCCGGCCCGGACCGGCTCCGTGAATTGCAGGCCGACGACTCCAAACCCGGACAGAGTCAGCGGTATGACTGCTGCGTGGGGCGGGTTCGTTCTTCCTCCGTGTGTGTCGCTACGGTCAGGCTTCCAGAGACAGGAGCGTCTGAGCCTGCCCTGGCTCAAGTATGTATACAGACTGCCGAAGGCGGATCGGCTTGACCAAAACCAGAACCTGTATTGACACCGGATGCGGTAATGAGTTTGGATGTGATCTGAAACATAATATCTAATACATAACAGGTTAGGGAAGTCATGTCACTGAGCTCCGTTGGGTCCGAACAGAAGGTAGAACGGCCTCCTAAGCGGGTAACCGCAGGATTGGGCGGTGGTGTCGCCCTTGAATGGTATGACTGGAATATTTATGGCTTGATGGCGGCGTTCCTCGGTCCTCATTTCTTCCCTTCTGACAACCCAGTCACGTCGACGCTGAGCGCTTTGGCTGTGTTTGGTGTGGGGTTTATCGCCCGGCCTCTTGGCGCGGTGCTTCTAGGGCCACTTGCGGATCGGTTCAGCCATCGGAAAGTGATGATCCTTTCGGTCACCACGATGTGTGTGACCTCGTTCCTGATGGGCATTTTGCCCACAGCCGAGACCATAGGCATTGCAGCAGGCTTCATTCTGGTTGGCTTACGCCTGATTCAGGGACTGTCGACCGGTGTCGAAGCTGGTGTAGCAAACGCGGTCGCAATACAACTGGCACCACGGGGGGAACGCGGTCGCTATTTGGGCCTCGTCGCCGGTACTTTTATTCAATTCGGCATCGTCGGTTCCGCAGTCATCTCATATGTGGCCAGCCTGGCTATACCGGCCGACGCTCTGGCTTCCTGGGGTTGGAGAATTCCCTTTATTCTTGGGGGTATCTTCGGCGTCGTCGTCATTTTGTTGCGGCGCACTCTGCCGGAGACGCTTACTCAGAAGGCGGAGGACGAAACGAGTGAACTCGACATCGTAACCGACCGCATTGGTCTGGTCTGGGCCTCCGTTTGGAAAGTCAGGCTCGCACTGCTCGCGGTGATCTTCGTGATTGCAGGCGTGACCGTGGCGACGTATTCGTGGAACGTGGGCCTGCCAAATCTCGCCAATACTGTCTACAAGGAGGACCCCGCCCTCGTCTTTCTGATCCTTGTGGGCATGGGGGTCTTGTTCATCATCGCAGGGCCCGTAGTCGGACGTATGGCGGATGTCTACGGAGCGGGGCGGGTGTTTACTGTTCTGCGTGTTTTGCTGGTGCCAGCTTCTTTCGTAATGCTCCTGTATTCACAGCCCGGAATCTGGAGCTATGCGATGGTCATGTTCGTAGGAGGAACAGTGGTGGCCTCGAACATGGGTCTCTATAACTACATAGCCACGTCGCTGATGCCAAAATCAGCACGAACCACCGGGGTATCCCTGGGGACAGGCATCGCCGCAGCGGTATTCGGAGGCACGGCCTCCTACTTGCTGCTGTTCTTCAGGGTCAATGACCTCTATTGGGTGTTCCCCGTTTACATTTCTGTGCTGTCTGCCCTCAGCGTCGTCTTCTACTGGCTTGCCGTGCGCCGCGGACATCAATACGTCCAGGGATAGGAGACCGCAGTGAGCAACTATCCTTCAGAACTTTCCCACGCGGCCGCACTTGCACGAGATCTGATTCAAATCGACACTACCAACTACGGCAATGGAGAATCACGCGGGGAAGAAGTCGCCGCCCAGTACGTGGAGTCGCAACTGACCCAAATGGGGCTCTCATCGACAATGTTCACCCCAGAAGCAGGACGGGCATCACTGGTAAGCCGAATTCCCGGGAAAGACAGTAGTCTTCCGCCGATCCTCGTCCATGGACATCTTGACGTCGTTCCTGCCGATGATGCGGGATGGACCCATGACCCCTATGGTGGCGTCATCGCTGACGGATGCCTGTGGGGCCGTGGTGCTGTGGACATGAAGAACATGGTCGCCATGATGCTCGCATCGGCGCATGAGATGCTGTCCATGGGGGAGCAGCCACAACGTGACGTAATCCTGGCTTTCCTTGCAGACGAAGAAGACAGAGGACGCCTCGGTGCACAGTATCTCGTGGATTCCAAGCCGGAACTCTTTTCTGGTGCGATCGCTGCGATCGGCGAAGTTGGCGGCTACTCGGTGGACATCGACGGGCGTCGCGCGTACATGGTTCAGACCGGGGAGAAGAGTCTCACATGGCTCCGTCTCATCGCCAGAGGCCCTGCAGGCCACGGCTCACGCGCCTACGGCGCCACAGCCATAGCCCGCCTGGCAGAAGCCGTCGCGCGTTTGTCGGCTCATTCTTGGCCAGTTCAAATGCTTGAGGCAACTGACGTGCTCATTAGGGCCATCCGCGAGCAGTTAGGGGCTCCTGAGACAGTAGGTCCCCACGAGGCCCTGGCCTCACTAGGTCATGCTGCCGGGTTTATAGAGGGTGGGCTGAGCGTGACAGCCAACACCACGGTGCTTCGCGCCGGGATGAAGCAAAACGTCGTGCCCGCACTTGCCGAAGCACTAGTGGATGTTCGCGCCTTGCCAGGAGGGGAACTCGAGGCCATAGCTGAGGTTCGGCGGTTGGTGGGAGCCGACATCGAAGTCGAGGTAGTCACAAACCTCCCTGGTATCAGCTCACCGGCTACCGGATCGGTTATGGCGGCAATGACGGAATCCGTGCGGGGAAAGGATCCTGATGCGATGGTTCTTCCGTACATACTGCCCGCTGGCACCGACAATAAAATGTTCTCCCAGATCGGCATCGACGGCTACGGATTTGCTCCGATGATGCTGCCGCCCGAGTTCAACTTTGCGGACATGTTCCACAATGTCGATGAACGGGTCCCACTGGAGTCGCTTACCTTCGGGGTCGATGTCCTCTCCGACTTCTTGCGACGCGTCTAGCTGAACAGCTTTCCCGCTCTCCAAGCAGCCACCGAACGTTCCCTCCGCGTGGCATTTCGCGCCAAAGTCGCGCAAGCAGTTCCGCGGCCAGAACACCGGGAGCAGCAGCAAGTACCCAATAGGTTTCTCGCCCCCAGGTACCGCAATCGCTAGTCCTTGCACCCCTGTCTGCGCTTGATTGCTCCTGTCAAAACTAACTAGCCGGACTTGTCCAGTGTAGTTCCGTCCTGCATTGGTCGTCAGGAGCATACACCACCCAAATCATCGGGCGTAACATCTCCGGTTTTGCAATAGAACTATGTTTTGAAAGCACATCATAGATACTATCTATGATGTATGAGGGGTTGAGTCGCCTCACGCCCGCTGCACGCGAGGTACGACGGCGCTCCCGTAAACGCTGCAATCTGAGCGAGACAACGAGAACAAATCCATCCAAACTGCGTCAGAACTGAGGAACATAGAAATGACTGATCACACGGTTGAAATCCACCCTGAAGCAAAGGCTTACGTCGACGACATGGTCGCAAAGCGCGGCTATGTGCTGGACTACCACAAGGTGATGGCCCTGCATGATTTCGAGGTTCTCAAGGCCGCCAACGGAATCGTTTCCGCCGCTTATCTGAACCAACGACTGCTTGACCGCAAAACGAAAGAGCTGATCTTCATTGTTTCGCTGACGGTGATGCGGGCATCCAAGGGCCAGATTCAGTCTCACATTCGAGTGGCGCTCGACCTTGGTCTGAGCCCTCGGGAAATCCTCGAAGCAATCGAAATCGCCATTCCTGAAGCTGGCGTTGTGGCGTTCCAGACAGGCTTCGACGCTTGGAAGGAAGTCGTTGGCGCCGAAGGCCTGGAGCCCAGCGTCCAGGCCCACGACGGCGGCAGTGGATCGAACGGCTGAAAGCAACCAGCGAGATAGAGGAGCTCTTGAGATGAGTGAATCTCAATCCCCGGTGCGAAGAGTAATTGCGATTGAATTCGGCCTTCGCGAGTCGCTCAAGAGCGAGGTGCACATGAGCTACCAGCTCTACGGTGAGCCCGACGGCGACCAGCACACTACGTACTATTTCTGGCTTATCGAACATGTGCTGGGCCCGATTCTGGTCGACACCGGTTTCTATCCCGAGGGCGGCAAACGGCGGAACCGGCAGATGCACCGCCATCCCGTCGCCGCCCTTGAAGCTTTGGGGGTTGATGCCAAGGACGTGGTCCTCGTAATCATGACCCACCTTCACTGGGATCACGCCGGCAACCTGTTGGATTTCCCCAACGCCGACTTCATTCTCGCAAAGTCCGAGCGTGAGTTCTGGAACAGCGACCTGGCCAGGAACAAGCTCTTCTCTGCCTATTTCGACCCCGAGGCAGGACGGGACTTGGACATTTTGGAATCTCAAGGCAGACTGCGCCTCTTTACCGGCGCGGCCGAACCGGTACCCGGTGTCCGGGTCCTTGAAGTTGGAGGCCACTCGCCCGGTCAAGCGATTGTCGAGATCGACACAAAGGATGGGGTTCTGCTGCTCACCTCCGACGCAGTCCATTTCAATGACACCCTTGAGAAGCGGATGCCGTTCTGCTCAATGACAGACCTCCCGACGGGCTTCGAAGTATTCGACATGATTGAAAGCAGACTGAAGTCGGGCACCTACGTGGATGTAGTAACCGGTCACGATCCAGTTGTTGCGACCAACTATCCTCCCGTTGATCTCAAGAGCGCCCCGTTCGCTGTCGTACTTTCACCCAAGGAGGCAGTATGAGCTTCGCCAGTGCCCATCAACTTATCCAAGGACTCGAAGATCTGAACCTTGAGGAAGACGAGGAACTCAAACTCCTGGCACGCTTCTCACCGGTTCGGCTGGTGTTCAACATCGATGCCGAACAGTTCGTCATCGATTTGGGGAAGACGGAGCAGGATGTCGAGGAGGTGACGCTGAGCGGAAGCCTGGGGGACTGGTCCGGGCTGCTTCAGCTTTCCCCCCGACCGCAGTACAACGGCCTGCTTGCCCTGAACAAGTACAGCAGCACGTTCACCATTGACAGTGACCTCGAGGCTGCGATCCGTCATCTGCGGACGCTCAACCGGTGGTGCGGCGCAGCCCGGGAGGGTCTCGAAGGGGAAGGTGTCAGCACAGGGGCTGATATCCGCGCGGAACTGCCGGATCTGAACAACGGGCCTGTGGGCCGCTACGTGACGTGTGAGATCGCTGGAGAACGCCAAACGATCTATTACGAATCCGCCGGAGAGGGTCCCGCCGTCGTCTGCCTCCACACCGCTGGGTCAGATTCCCGCCAATACCACGATATGATGGCGGATCCGGAGCTAACCGGCAGGTATCGGGTGATCGCGTTCGACCTCCCTGGTCATGGCAAGAGCATGCCCGCCGACAAGTGGTGGCTTCGAGAGTACCGACTTACCCGGTCGCTCTACATTGAGACCGTGCGGGCGTTTTGCAGGGCCCTTCACCTCGATGCTCCCACGGTAGTTGGCTGCTCGATGGCCGGTTCTTTGGTACTTCATCTGGCGCTGGACCACCCTGACGAGTTCACTGGCGTCATCGGCTTCTCGGGTGCAGCAAAGGTGACTGGACGTTTTGCGGACTGGTCATTGCATGCAGACGTCAACGCTCACCAGTCCATCCCGTCCTGGACGTATGGTTTGATGGCGCCGCAGAGTCCGGAGCATTCGAAGCGTTCGGTGTGGTGGCATTACGCCCAAGGGGGTCCGGGCATGTACCGCGGCGACACCTACTTTTACTCCGAGGACTCTGACCTTCGGGGAAGGATCGGCGAAATCGACACTGAAGCCTGCCCCGTATACCTTTGGACTGGCGAATACGACCACGCTTGCACACCCGAGGACACTTGGCGCACCCTTAAGGAAAACTCCGGGATACGGGGCGGCATCCTCGCAGACATCGGCCATTTCCCAGTAGCCGAAAACTATAGCCTGGTCAGACCCTTGATTCACGGAGCCCTAGCGGACATCTCCGGAGCAGACAGTCTGACATAGGCAATCCTCCTTCCTTACACGAGGCGTTGGACGGGAATCCCCTGACGGGGCCACGGAAGTGGGATGCCGGAGGCATGGGCGGGTGCTCAGCGATCCACAGCTGGGCATCCGCACGGAGCTGCCGGGACGCCAGCAGTGAGATTGTTGTCAGATTCCTTCTCTGAGACGGCCAAGAATCCTGGGACTACCCTCAACACTTCCAGCCATCCGGGACGAGTCTTCACGTTGCTGAGTCCGTCCCGGGTGATGGTGCCTGCAGGCGTCAGATACCTGAGCACTCCCCAGGGCCTGGTTCGGTCACGAATCAGAGAGCAGTGAGGGGAGACATTCTCCCGCTGGCCATCCATTGCAGTCATCATACATAACATCTATGATTTAGATGTAGGTCGCTCGGTCAGAAAGGTCACTGGCCCTTTTGATCATTCCGATCAAGGAAGATATTGCCCAAGAGCTCATTAGAACACTGTGCTAACCAGCGACAGTGCCGCCAATCTGCCGAGTCCTGGGCTGTTCCTTCCGACTGCGGAGCCCGGGAAGTGCACGGGCACGCGTTTGATCACGTCGGCCGCACTTGTGCTGACTTCCCGGCTTTCCGTTCCAACGGCAAGCCTACGGAGTTTCGGACGCAGCCGGCCTACATGGGTAAGGCCATCCCTGGCCCTCAAGGGCCTACCTACGAATACTCGAAGCAACAGGACGGAAAACACCGAAATGTCAACAGTTGAGCCTCGAATGAGTGCTGATCTTTTCATCAATGGCGCTTGGGTCACCGGAGAAGCCGGCATACTCGACAATGTCGACCCCGGCACAGGTTCGATTGTGGGTCAGGTGTCACTTGCCTCGGCACATCAGGTAGCCGAAGCCATCGCCGCAGCAGACGCGGCGTTCGCGTCCTGGAGCAGGACTCTGCCGTCTGCACGCGGCGACATCATCAAGCGAGCCTCCCAAATCCTCAGCGATCGCATTGATGAAGCCGCAGCCACGATCCTGCTGGAAACCGGCAAGACACAGGCAGATGCCCGGGGTGAGATCCAGCGTTCCATCGACACCCTGCGATGGAACGGAGAAGCCGCAGGACGGATCCAAGGCCGAAGCTTCCCCGGCATCGCCGTTGGTAGCCGGCGCAGCTCAACACCGGCACCGCTCGGCGTTGCTGCTCTGATCAATGCGTGGAACTTCCCTGCCGTCCTTGCCACCCGCAAGTTGGGTGCAGCCCTTGCTGCAGGTTGCACGGTGGTTTTGAAGGCTGCCGAGTACACACCCGCAACTGCGCGCCTGATCGTTGAGATCTTCGCGGAAGCCGGCCTGCCTGAAGGCGTCATCAATTTGGTGTTTGGAGACCCAGCAGCCCTGAGCCAGCAACTGCTGAGCAGCCCTGAGGTTAAGATTCTTAGCTTCACGGGATCGACGCATGTAGGAAAACTGCTTGCAGAACAGGCCGCTCCGACGTTGACCCGCCATGTCCTTGAACTCGGCGGGCATGCGCCTGTAATCGTGTGGGACGATGCTGATGTCGAACACGTCATTGCCACGACTGCCGGGGCGAAGTTTGGCAGCGCCGGTCAGTCCTGCGTGGCTCCGAGCCGTTACTACGTGCACGAGTCACTCTATTCGGACTTCGTCGAAGCCTTCGCCAAGAAGGCACAGTCCTATGTCCTCGGACATGGCAACGAGGACGGCGTCACCATGGGCGCCGTCGCCCATCAAGGCCGCGTAGATGCCCTTGTCCGGCTCACCGAGGACGCAGTTGCGAAGGGAGCGCGCCTGGTGACGGGCGGCCACCAGGTAAAGAGGGATGGGTTCTTCTTCGAACCGACGATCCTCGCCGATGTGCCTCAGAATGCTGACATCGTGACCGAGGAGCCCTTTGGTCCGATTGCTGCGGTGATTCCGGTCGGTGGTCTCGACGAAGCTCTGGAACTTGCGAACGCGAACCCGTACTCCTTCACGGGATATCTGTTCACGGATTCCCTTTCGGTGCAGGATCGCGTCACGGCGGAGCTGAACGTCTCCAACATCGGCATCAATCAGCTTGCACCTTCGCTGCCCGATGTTCCCCTCGGAGGCATGGGCAACAGTGGCGTCGGTTACGAAGGTGGCCTCGAAGGAATCCTCGCCTATACGCAACTTCGCCTGGTCAGTCAGACGGCCAACTAACTCTGCGTGAAAGGAAACAGAACGTGACACTGCCTTTGGAAGGTATCCGAATTCTCTCACTTGAACAGTACGGAGCAGGACCGTTCGGGTCCTCCCACCTGGCGGACCTCGGAGCCGAGGTCATCAAGATCGAGGACCCTTCTATTCGCGGGGACATCGGACGCTATATTCCCCCGTACTTCCAAGGTGAGGACTCCCTGTTCTTCGAGTCGTTCAACCGCGGGAAGAAGTCGATCAGCCTCGATCTCAACAGCGGAGCCGGACGGGAGATCTTCGAGCGGCTCGTCCAGGAGAGCGATGCTGTTTATTCAAACATGCGTGGCGATGTGCCGGAGAAAATCGGCATTACCTACGACCAGCTCAAACACCTTAACCCGGCCATCGTTTGCTGCTCTCTAAGCGGCTACGGCATGACAGGACCTCGCAAGAACGAGCCTGGCTATGACTATGTAATCCAGGGTCTCACAGGGTGGATGGACATCACTGGCGAACCGGACGGCCCACCCACTAAGTCAGGCCTTTCAATCGTGGACTTCTCAACCGGGTACGTCGCTGCGCTGGCGTTGATGTCCGGACTCTGGGCGGCCAAACGAGACGGTGTCGGCATGGACTGCGACGTCAGCTTGTTCGACACGGGCATCGCCATGTTGACCTATCCCGGAGTGTGGCACCTCAATGCCGGGTTCGAACCAAAGCGGACCCGTCACTCTGCGCATCCCTCGATTGTTCCCTTCCAGGCATTCCAGGCTTCGGACGGTTGGTTTGTGATCGCCGCCGCCAAACCTAAGTTCTGGACGCGGATTGCGGAGGCCATCGGTCGGCCGGAACTGGCCGAGCACCCCGACTTCAAGTCGCTGTCCGACCGGCAGAAAAACTCAGAATCTCTTCTGGCCATCCTTAACGAGACGTTCCTGGAACGGCCCGTGGACCACTGGGTTACCTGCCTGAAGGCCGCAGCCGTTCCCGTGGGTGAGGTGAACACGGTCGAACAAGCCTTCAAGGATCCTCAGACCGATGCCCGCGGCATGGTTCTCGAGGCCGAGCACCCACTCTATGGCACAGTAAAAACCATTGCCTCACCAGTCAAAGTCGGGAACGCAACGCGGACACCAACCCGCGCTCCGCAGCGGGGCGAGCACACTCGTTCCGTCCTCGCGGAAGTCATCGGGGTCGATGACTCCGCGTACGAGGCCGCAGCCGAGGCAGGTGCTTTCGGCAGTGCATCAAGCCACGGCCTCGTGGCTCAATCGTAAGGACGCCCTTCGCTTGTGCGTTCGGCGAGTTCCAACTGGGTGCGCGGGACCGGAACGAGAAGTCTGGACAAGGGTTTTTCCACTGAAGCGATGAAGTAGCGGGCGGATAAAGGTGTGGCCCTGACGGGATGGCAATATCCTTTCAGGGCCACACCTTGGCTGTAGTGGTTAGAGAACTGACGGGTTTTGGCTGAAGTATGTCGAGGCGAACGGCTGATCGAGGAAGTCCTGATAGCTCGCCGGCCGTGTCGATGCAACAAAGTGTGCGCGCATGGCTTCCCGGGCGGCAGCAGCATCGCCCTTCCGAAGTGCCTCCAGAATGGGCAGGTGTGCCTCTACCTCCCAGCCGCCGGTCGGGCCGGCTTGGACTGAGGCAAGGCCGGTGAGCACAGCAATCTTGCTCATCGGAGACAGCATCAACGTCAGCGCTGGGCGGTGCGTTGCCTCCATGATTCCCGTGTGGAATTCAGCGTGGGCCTGGTTGGCCGCTTCCGAATCGGGCTGCGCCACGGCTTCGCTGAGTGCGTCGTAGGCCTTCTCAAGACGAACCCAGTCGTCCTCAGTGCCGGTCTCCGCTGCTATGCCGACAATCAGAGTCTCCAACATTTCCCGGGACTCCATAACCTCACGCATGGAGAGGTTCGCACGTGCAAGAAGGGCTACCATTGCGCCGGAAAAGGCGTCGTCGCTCGGCTCGGTCACAACAGTTCCCCGGCCCTGACGTACCGACAAAAGGCCCCGGGCTACCAAAACACGTACGGCGTCCCGTAAAACGGTCCTGCTGACGCCCAGCGACTCACAGAGATCATTTTCCTTGGGAAGTACCGTGCCTGTGGGCAGGGCCCCGCTAAGTATCTGTTGCTCCAGAACAGCGACGACGCGGTCGCTTTTGAGCACGCCGACCTGGCCGGCGATACCGCTCCATTGCTCTCTCGCTAGGTCCGCAGTTGCCATGGCCGTCCCTCCGACGCTGAATACATGATATCTAGTATGTGACTTTACCATCGCTCAGTGCTCAAAACGGGGAACCGAACAGGTCCGCTGCGACCAACGCGCCCATTTGCCAAAACCAGCCCAAAGCCTCTCGTAGTGGACGCCGAGGCAGGGCGCAGGCGCCCGCTGACCGCGGTAACCAGACTAACGACCTTCCCCACTGGCCGGCCCCCGGAATCCTGCCTGCCCATCCACGCACTCGCGGGTTCCCGCTGGGGGTGTGGACCAGTTCAATCACCTCGGGTAGCGGATGCTTCGCCAGGGCACGTGATTGTGGAGCGGGCCAGCCGCGCATGCGGCTAGCAGGCCCTCCAGTCAGCGTGGAACCCCGAGCTCGCGCATGGCGGCGGCAACCTGGAGCCCCCAAGAATAACGACGCGATCATTCTGCGCCGGCAGCACCCAGCCTTGGCGCGCTCAGTTTGCCCCGACTTCTTCCATGACGCGCTGGAACGTCGATGTGACGGAACGCAATCAAGAGTCTTGCCGTCATTGATGTTATGTATTATTAATGATGTTCTGTGTGATGAGTTTCACATTTGATCCAGTCTGTGGATCAACCTGCGATCGTTCGGCGCGGGGCCTGCAACTCTCGCACATGCCGTATCACTCCGTTTGCGCACCGTGCGCAGAACGTACTTCCCAGGAGAAGGAGAAGCGATGGCAAGAGGATCCCTCGCACGCGCGACCGCCATAGGTATCGCGGCGACACTGGCACTCACGGCTTGCGGTGGCAATGGCGGCGGCACGGGAGGCGGCAATGAAGCTGGCAGCAAGAAGCTCACGATCTCGACCGACTTGCCCCTACAGGGAACGAGTGCAACCCTTAGCGACTCGACGAATAAGATGATCCAGCTCTACCTCGACCAGGTCGGCAATAAGGCTGGCGACTACGAGATCACGCTAAAGACCTATGACGACGCTACCGCCGCCAAGGGCAACTGGGACGATGCTGCTTGCGCGAAGAACGCAACAGACCACGTCGCGAACACCAACGAAGTCGCGGTGATGGGCACGTTCAATTCGGGCTGCACAAAAATCGAAGTTCCGACGTTGAACCAGGACTCGGACGGGCCGATGCTGATCGTTAGCCACTCAAACACCAACCCTGGCCTGACCAAAGCCTGGGAGACAGGCGAGCCCAACAAGTACTATCCGACCAGCACCCGGAACTTTGCACGGATCGTGACAACGGACGATTATCAAGGCCAGGCCGCAGCGGCGTTCGCCTATAACGACTTGAAGGTCAAGAAGGCGTACGTGTTGAACGATAACCAGACGTATGGTCTGGGCGTGGCGAAGTCCTTTGCCGAAGCGGCTTCCAAGCTTGGTATTGAGGTTGTGGGACAGCAGTCCTGGGACGCTAAGCAACCCAACTACACAGCCCTGTTCCAGTCCGTCAAGGCTTCCGGAGCGGACATGGTCTACCTCGGCGGCAGCTACGAGAGCAATGGCGGGCAACTGGTCAAGGATAAGGTGTCGGTCCTTGGGGCCAACGATGGATCGATCAAGCTGCTGGCCCCCGATGGTTTCAGCGGCTTCCCCGATCTGCTCAAACTTCCACAGTCGGCGGGCATGAACATCACTTTCGCCGGGCTGACCCAGGAACAACTGATCAAGGACGGCGGCGCCGGCGCCAAGCTCCTGGCGGCCTATAAGGCCAAGTACGGTAAGGACCCCGAAGGCAGCTACCCACTGTATGGAGTGGCAGCCGTGCAGGTCATCCTGGCCGCTATCGCCAAGTCTGACGGCACAAGGAAGAGCGTCAATGACGCGGTGTTCACCGGGGGAGGCATCGCTATTCCGGCAGACCAGTCAGTCACCGGGCGGGAAGTCAAGATTGACCCGAGCACGGGCGACACGACGGCGCGGGACATCACTGTCGAGGTGGTCAAGGATGGCCAGGAAACCTTCGTGAAAACCCAATCGGTTCAGTGACCGTGCGGTGCCGGGCCCCGTTCCCCGGGGCCCGGCACCTTCACCAAACACATTCCAGTTTTACTCCTGCCCTGGCAGAGCCAGCGTTGACGCCCGACTAAGCGCACGCTGATTACCAACGTCAAAGAAGAAGAGGAAGTCCCCATGTCCATAGTTTCCCTGACGATGGGAGCGGTCAGGCGTCGAAGAACGGCCTGGATCAGCCCGTTGGTGTCCCGTGTCCTCGGAGCGGTGGTTGTGCTGGCGGGAGGAATCTGGGTGTTTGCCAATTTGGCTGCGGACCCTGACCGGTTTCTCGGTTCCCTGCTGGTGGGTCTGCAGAATGGTCTGTTGTACGCACTGGTGGCACTCGGTTACACCATGGTGTACGGCATCATTGAACTGATCAACTTTGCCCATGGTGACCTGTTCATGCTCGCAACCATCGTTTCGGCAGGCCTGTTGGTTGGGGTCATGGGCGTCAGCGACATAACGGTCGCCACGATTGTGCCCCTGCTCGTGGCGCTGATCGTGTGTATCGCGTTCGGGAGTTTGATCAACGTCACAGCAGAATTCGTTGCCTACCGGCGGCTGCGGTCAGCGCCCAAGCTTGCCCCGCTGATGACCGCCGTCGGGCTTTCGTTCCTGTTTCGGGGGATCGCCCAGCAGGATTATGTCAACGGCTCGGCCCAAAAGAACTGGCCGGTCGTATGGCACGGCCCAATCGTGGAGGGCGTCTTCGTCTACAAACTGCTGATGGTCGTGGTGATCACGGTCCCGCTCCTGCTGGCAATGACCTATATTGTGACCCGCACCAAGATGGGCAAGGCCATGCGCGCGGTCGCCCAGGACCAAGACGGAGCGCGGTTGATGGGCATCAATGTCAACAGAACCATCTCGTTTACTTTTGCCCTAGGAGGGGGCCTGGCAGGAGCGGCAGCGGTGTTGTACTTCCTGTGCCAAACGCAGACTTACTACGACACCGGTACGCAGCTCGGCCTGATAGCGTTCACGGCCGCCGTGCTCGGCGGCATCGGGAGTCTAAGTGGTGCCGTAGTTGGCGGGCTGTCTATCGGCATCGTTCAGGCGGTCAATGAAGGAGGCGCTTATGGCTTGGGCTCAACTTGGTCCCAGTCAGTCGTCTTCCTGATTCTCATCGTGCTGATGGTCTTCAAGCCCGAGGGTCTCTTCGGTCGACCGACGACGGAAAAGGTGTGACATGAACTCTTTCCAACCGTATAAGTGGCCCGTCGGCTACGGTGTGACCATCGTATTTCTGTTCCTCGTTTACCAAGCGATCCTGCCAGGCCTCGGAAAGTCGGTCTCGGGACCGGTCATTGCATGGCTGCCCGTGGCAACCATCAACGAATGCCTGATGTGGGCGATCATGGCACTTGGCCTGAACATCGTCGTCGGTTATGCCGGACTGTTGGATCTGGGCTACGTGGCCTTCTGGGCAGTCGGCGGCTATACGGCCGGCTGGCTCATGGCCTACCCCTTCAACTGGCAGTGGGACTTTCACTTGTTTTCTCCCGTGCCGGACTCCGCGCCCGGCACCCATATCAACTTCTGGTTAGTCCTGCTCGTCGCCGGATTGGTCTGTGCCGTCCTCGGTCTGATTATCGGTGCCCCGACACTGCGTCTGCGCGGTGACTATCTCGCCTTGGTCACCTTGGGCTTTGGCGAAGTAATTACCCAGTTTTTCCGGAATTCCAACGATATCGCCGGCATGAACGTCGCCAACGGCGATTCGGGGATCACTTCAATCGACCCCATTGGCACCGGCCCCCTCGGGGCGCTCAATATCGCGCCGGATCTGCTGACCAACTCAGCAGCCGGGAACACCTGGAAGATCCTCGTTCTAGGTTCGCTGGTCGCCTTGTGCATCTTCGTCTCACTGAGGATCCGAGAGGGACGCCTCGGAAGGGCATGGCTGGCGTTGCGTGAAGACGAACTGGCCGCCTCCATGATGGGTGTTCCCCTGGTGCGCGTAAAGCTGCTGGCCTATGCCGTCGGGGCAATCTTTGGCGGAATCGGCGGCGTTGCCAATGCTGCGGCAATCACGACCGCAGTGTCCCCGTCCGGTTTTGACTTCGGCAAATCTGTTCTGGTTCTGCTCATGGTCGTTCTCGGTGGCATGGGGAACGTCTGGGGAGTCACGGTTGGGGCCTTCCTTCTCGCATGGCTGAACAGCAACGGGCTCAAGCAAATCGGTGTCCAGATCGACACGTGGTTCGGGACGGATCTCGCCGGGGTGCTTCCCCGATACAACTACATGATTCTGGGCCTACTGCTAGTCCTCATGATGCTGTTCAGGCGGGAAGGTCTTCTGCCGGAACAGAGAACGAAAGCTTTGATGAGTACACCCAGCCGTACCGAAGCCGAGGATTTGGGCGCTGAGAGTCTTGAGGCCGAAGCGGAAACCGAGGCGGTTGCACAGTCAAACCCTGAGGCAGACGCGAAGATCGCTGCTGCCGCTGCCGCAGTCACCCCGGCTTTAGCCGCTGAGCCAAGCCAGGACCCTGGCCATATAACGAAGGATGAAGGCCGATGAACCAGCCGTTGCCTGACGTAACCCAGCTTGGGGAGCGGCCCGCCATTTTAGGCGCTGCCGGCTCTGACACTGGCGATGCCGCCCCGCCTGGCATGGGGGGACCCATCACCGAGAACGTGCTGTACGCCGATCACATCTCAATCAAATTCGGCGGCTTGGTCGCAATCGACGATGTCTCGTTCTCCATCCCGCCCCGGTCAATCGTGAGCCTTATTGGTCCCAACGGTGCGGGGAAGACGACCTTCTTCAACGTGATTACCGGACTCTATCGGGCCACCCATGGATCGGTCTTCCTAGATGGCAAGGACATCACGCTCACCAAGCCCCACATCCGGGCGTCAATCGGCCTCGCGCGCACCTTTCAGAACATCCGGCTGTTCAACCTGATGACTGCCGAAGAGAACATCATGGTGGCAATGCATCCGCACCTTAAGGCAGGGGTCGTCTCAACGGTGCTCCGTCTGCCCCAGCAGCGCCGGGAGGAGAAGCAAGCCCGGGACACCGCACGTGAGCTGTTGGAGTACGTGGGGATCCCGCACGCGGAGGGCGAACTGGCCCGCAACCTCTCCTACGGCGACCAGCGGCGCTTGGAGATCGCCAGGGCCTTGGCCTTGCAACCCAAGGTACTGCTGCTCGATGAACCGACAGCGGGAATGAACCCCCAGGAATCAGCCACTTTCAATGAGTTTGTCTACCGGGTCCGGGACGAGCGTGGAATATCGGTGCTGCTGATCGAGCATGACATGAGCGTCATCATGAAGATCAGCGAGCGGATCACGGTCCTCGACCGCGGAGCCAAGATCGCGGAGGGAACCCCGGACGACATCAGGAACAACCAGACCGTCATCGAAGCCTATCTGGGCAAAACCGGTACCCGCGAAGGCAAAAGGAGCAAGCCAGCATGAGCACAATCGTTGACCCGACGAACCAACGTGGGAAGGGCAAAGACGTCGTCCTTGATCTAAAGGAACTGTCCGTTTACTACGGGAACATCGCCGCAGTGCAGGATCTTTCGATGACCGTCTACGCCGGAGAGATCGTCACGCTGATCGGCTCCAACGGCGCAGGCAAGTCAACCACGCTCCGCACCATCTCCGGGCTCCTCCGGCCCAGGCACGGGGAAGTGATCTATAAAGGCAACACGATCAATGGAACTCCCGGCCACGACGTGGTCAAACTCGGTATCTGCCACTCGCCGGAAGGGCGCAAAATCTTTCAGAAGATGACCGTCCTGGAGAACCTGGACCTCGGGGCATTCACCAGGAAGGACACCACCAGCATCGGCGAAGACCGTGAACGGGTCCTGGAATTGTTCCCCCGGCTTCGCGAACGGGTCAACCAAAAGGCCGGCACCATGTCCGGCGGAGAGCAACAGATGCTGGCAGTTGCCCGGGCCTTGCTCGGCAATCCCACACTGCTCCTGCTGGACGAACCCTCCATGGGTCTTGCACCGGTTCTCGTTGATGTCATCTTCGAGACCATTGAACGCATCCGTGAGCAGGGGGTTACCGTGCTGCTTGTCGAACAGAACGCTGTTGCGGCACTTGAAATCGCCGACTACGCCTATGTCATGGAATCCGGCCGCCTGACGATTCAAGGTGACGCAAACCGGCTGCTGGACGAACCGGAAGTGACCGCCGCCTATCTCGGCGGCCACTGACCCGAGCCAGCACTGTCCGGGAGCCGCCCTGGAGACACCTCGAATGAGCACTCGGCCCTCGCAGGAAACCTGATGGCTCATGTCCGACAAATGGAATTGCGTTTGCTGCTCACGTCCTGCCGCGAATGCCGGTCGGTGCTGGGTTCTTAACGCCAATTCGGCCTTCCCTGCCTCTTGCTTCAAGGGGCAGGGACAGGCGCGGGTACGAACTGACGGAGCCGAATGGCGTCTGGATTAGAGCTCTCTTATTATCCACGCGGCTCAGGGCAGCGGAGAGCTTTCTATGCGAGTTCTAGGTCGACGTCATCGGAACAGAGGAACACTTCTGTGCTTGTTGAATCGGCAAAGGAGATCCAAATGACATCACCTCTGGGAGTCCTGTTTTTCACAACTCCGACTCCGTTTGGTGATTGAGAGCCCCGGACTCTCACGGTTGCGCCGGGGACCATTTGCCTCCAGGCCCGTCGTCTTACTTCCGACTTCAACCAGTTATCCATCCGTGGCATGGGCGAGGGGGAGAAGAAGCTCATTGCCAACCTCCACTCCACACATGACGTGTCAGGCAGGAGGGCTGACCGCCCGAAAACTGCTGCTGAGTGGTCTGGACCATGCAGGCTCCTTCTGGTCACAACCGTGGAACACGAACCGGAAGGCCCCGGTTCGCTCTGTAATGTTACTCACATAATACATATCATCTTAGATTCTGTCGCGCGCTCCTGAAGATCATACGTATTACCGAAAGCTTGACCTGGTGGTTTGAAAATGTAAGATGGAACACGCAATGTCTTGTGCAGTGAGTCACAGATACCCATCGTTCGTCTTTCAAATGAAAATCCTTGGTTATCGACGACGGCAAAGGAACATAACGCAGCTCATTCGTCGGCGCGCGGACTCACTGCTGAGTCCTACGGTGCGGCCTGGACGCACCCGGGTCGAAAGATCTCCGGCAGCTATTGGGTCCATGAGGAAGTGGGCGCAGCCGCCGATATCGCTTCACGGTCCTCCGCCCTGCCATGCACGATGCGGCCCTCTCGGGCTGACGACCGGCAACATACGCATCACTGAAGGAACCATTCCCATGACAACTCGCCAAACGAGCCAACCGGCCAGCGGCACGCTCGCAGGATCAACGCACGCGGAAGACGCCGATGGCGCCACCAGCGCCGAAGATAGTGGATTCAAAAAGAACTTGAAGCCTCGGCAGATTCAAATGATGGCTCTGGGAGGGGCTATCGGCACCGGGCTGTTCATGGGCGCCGGCGGCCGCCTTCTTGGAGCCGGCCCGTCCCTGGCCTTTCTTTACGCCCTTTGCGGATTTTTCGTCTTTCTCATTCTCCGCGCACTGGGCGAACTGATCCTGCACCGGCCATCGTCAGGATCGTTCGTTTCTTACGCCCGGGAATTCTATGGCGAGAAGATGGCCTTCGTATCCGGATGGCTCTACTGGTTCTCTTGGGCCATGTCAGCCATTGCGGACGTCACGGCCGTTGCGCTATACATGAACTTTTTTGGCCGGTACTGGGCGCCGATCAGCGACGTACCGCAATGGGTCTTTGCACTGGCAGCACTCGTAGTCGTGCTCGCCCTGAACCTTGTATCAGTCAAGGTCTTTGGTGAGTTGGAGTTCTGGTTTGCTCTGATCAAGGTGGTGGCGCTGGTCGGGTTCCTCATCGTCGGGGTGTTCTTCGTCATTTTCGGGACACCCGTAGATGGCCACACCGTGGGCTTCTCACTGATTCAGGACAACGGTGGATGGTTCCCCAATGGCGTCCTGCCCGCAGTCATCATGATCCAGGGCGTTGTCTTTGCCTACGCGGGGGTCGAACTCATCGGAACGACCGCCGGAGAAACGGAAAACCCCGCGAAGATCATTGCCAAATCCATCAACGCCGTCATCTTCCGCGTCGCGGTGTTCTATGTCGGATCGGTCCTCCTCCTCAGCCTCCTGCTCCCGTACACGGCCTACAAGGCGGGCGTCAGCCCCTTCGTGACCTTCTTCGGCTCCATCGGCTGGGATGGTGCAGACACCATCATGACCCTGGTGGTTTTGACGTCCTCCATGTCCTCACTGAACGCCGGCCTTTATTCCGTCGGGCGCATCATGCATTCAATGGCCGCTTCGGGATCCGCCCCACGCTTCGCCGGTCGCATGAACAAAGCCGGCGTTCCCTATGGCGGCATCGCGATCACGGCCGTCGTGACGCTGCTAGGGGTGGTTTTGAACGCCGCACTGCCAAACCAGGCTTTCGAGATTGTCCTGAACTTCACAGCCCTCTGTGTTCTGTGCACCTGGGGCACGATCATCCTCTGCCAGATGCGATTGGTGGCATTGTCCAAGAAGGGCCTCCTCCAACGCCCCACTTATAGGCTGTTCGGTGCTCCCTACACCTCCTATGCCGTTCTGGCCTTCCTTGCAGTCATTCTGGTTCTGATTGCCTTCGACTACCCTGCCGGGACGATCACGGTCGGATCCCTTGCCGTGGCCGTACCGCTGCTGGTGATCGGCTGGTTTGCCTGCAGGAAACGCATTTTCGCACTGGCGGCGGAGCGCAACGGCGTGACAGGACCACACCCGGTCCTGGCGGACCGACCGCTGGCCAAGAAGCCCTAGGAAGCCCGGGCAAGGTCTTTACCCGTTCCTAGCGACCACCCGGGCTTAGCGACCACTTGGGTTTTGAGTACAGCAACCCCGACGAAATGACGCACCCGTCCGGCGCCCGCCGCGCTACAGGACGGGTGCGCTTTTCATGAGCGCATTCCTTCTCAAACAAATAGATGTGATGTATTATGAATTATGTATTGCTGACTGGAGGGCTGCTGTGAAGTCCCGGACAAGGGAGTCCACGCGGCGTACGGGCGAGCCAAGGACGCACCTCGCCCGCCTTCAGCAGCGGCCCGGCGGCTTACGATGCCCGGCTTTTTGAATCTCGACGGGAGTCCCTGTGTTTAGCTTCAGTGAAGACAATCAACATGCTGGCCTCAGCAAAGCGGCCCGCACCGAAACCGGCTCGAGCCGTGTGAAGCGGGGCATGGCGGAGATGCTCAAGGGCGGCGTCATCATGGACGTCGTTAACGTCGAGCAGGCCCGCATCGCTGAAGATGCCGGTGCTGTTGCCGTGATGGCGCTTGAGCGTGTCCCGGCCGATATCCGCGCCCAGGGCGGCGTGTCCCGGATGTCCGATCCGGACATGATCGATCAGATCATCGCCGCGGTGTCGATCCCGGTCATGGCGAAGGCCCGCATCGGCCACTTCGTCGAAGCCCAGGTCCTGCAATCCCTCGGTGTGGACTACATCGACGAGTCCGAGGTCCTGACCCCGGCGGACTACATCAACCACATCGACAAGTGGAACTTCACCGTCCCGTTCGTCTGTGGTGCCACCAACCTCGGTGAGGCCCTGCGCCGCATCAACGAGGGTGCGGCGATGATCCGTTCCAAGGGCGAGGCCGGTACCGGAGATGTGTCCAACGCCACAGGGCACATGCGCAAGATCCGCGCCGAGATCGCCAAGCTCTCCTCCCTGCCCGAGGACGAACTGTACGTCGCGGCCAAGGAACTGCAGGCCCCGTACGAGCTGGTCAAGGAAGTCGCCACGACCGGCAAGCTTCCGGTGGTGCTGTTCACCGCCGGTGGGATCGCGACCCCGGCCGATGCTGCGATGATGATGCAGCTCGGCGCCGACGGTGTCTTCGTCGGGTCCGGGATCTTCAAGTCCGGCAACCCGGCCCAGCGCGCCGCCGCCGTCGTCAAGGCCACCACGTTCCACGATGACCCGGACGTGATCGCGAAGGTCTCCCGCGGGCTCGGCGAAGCCATGGTCGGCATCAACGTCGACGAAATCCCCGAACCCCACCGCCTCGCAGAACGCGGCTGGTGAGGGAGAGCCATGAAGTCCAGAGCACGTTACATCGACAACTCCGGTTCATCGATGAGTTCGGAGACGCCTATGGCTACGACATCAACCCAATCTGGATCAGTTGTGACCGGTGAGTGGATGCCAAGCATGGTGGAGCGCCGTGACACGGTGAGTGTCGCAGCAGCTACTGCTTTACATGACCTGTTGGACACCGGCGGGACGCCGCCACGGCTGGGGGACCGGCTGCCGATGCTGTGGCATTGGCTCGCGTTCCTGCCCCAGGCCCGTCAGTCCGATCTTGGCCCCGACGGCCACCCGGTCACCGGCTCGTTCCTGCCACCAACTGATGGCAGGCAGCGCATGTACGCCGGAGGACATGTCACCGTGACCAAGCCGCCACGGATCGGGGACCCGCTGACCCGGAAATCAACCGTAACCGACGTCCAGCACAAATCCGGCCGGTCCGGTGAGCTGATGTTCGTCACCGTTGAACACACCATCACCAGCCCCACCGGTGAACTCGGTGACCGCAATGACATCGTCTACAAGAGTCCGGCCCCGGCCCGAACCCCGACGAACGCGGGAACGTCCTCGCCGCGCCCCGCGGCCGATGAAACCGACACCGCTTGGGAATGGGACCGCTCCGTGGACATCGAACCAGCCTTGCTGTTCCGGTTTTCGGCCCTGACCTACAACGCCCACCGCATCCACTACGACCGTGACTACGCTGTCAACGCTGAAGGCTACCCCGGACTGGTTGTCCATGGGCCCCTGCAGGCCATCCTGCTCGCCGACGCCCTGACACTGGTCCTGCCCAATCACCGGCCCACCAGCTTCACCTTCCGCTCCACCGCACCTGCCTTCGACAACTGCCCTCTTGAGTTGCGCTACCGCAGCACCAACGAACCAGGCGTTGCCGAACTCGCAGCTTTCAGCAACGGCAAACAAACTATGACCGCCACGGCGGTCCTGACCCCGGAAACGCGACGGCCATGACCACACCACAGACACCACGCACCATCGTTGACGTCATCGCATCCCCAGGATTCGGCGGCTTCTTCTTTGACGACCAAGCAGCCATCAAAGCCGGCGCCCGTCGCGACGGAGCTGCCTACGACGGCACCACCCTCACGCCCGGCTACACCGCCGTGCGCGAACCAGCCGAGTCCGTCTCCATCCAGCTCGTCCTCGACGACGGTTACATCGCCAGCGGTGATTGCGCCAGCGTCCAGTACTCCGGCGTCGGCGGCCGCGAACCACGCTTCCATGCCACCGACCTCGCCGAAACCATCGAAACCCACCTCGGCCCGCTACTGCACGGCCTGGAAGTCACGTCCTTCCGGGCCGCCGCCGAAAAGGCAGAAGCCGCAATCAACAGCATCGAAGGACTCGGCCGCGCCGCAGCCTACGGCATTTCCCAGGCACTGCTCGACGCCGCAGCACACAGCGCTGGCCACCACATCATGGCTCGCGTTATTAAGGACGAATGGCAGCTGGCCGACGACCTCGCACCAGTGCCCGTCTACGCCCAAACCGGCGAAGACCGATACGACAACGTCGACAAAATGATCCTCAAACAAGTCCCAGTCATACCCCACGGACTCATCAACACCCCCGACCTCGTAGGCCCCGGCGGGCGGGTCCTCGCTGTTTATGTCTCGTGGATCAAAGACCGGGTTAAGCAGCTTTCATCTGCGCCCTCCTATCTTCCGGTGATTCATCTGGACGTTTACGGGATGGTCGGCGCCGAGTCCGGGGGAACGATCTATGGAACCGCCGACATCCTGCAGCGCCTCGAACGTGCTGCCGGGCCGCACCAACTGCGTATCGAACACCCCATCCACGCCGGTAACGGGGACGAACAAATCTGCATGATGTCTGCCCTGCGCAGCGAGCTGCGTTCCCGCGGATCCCGGGTGCAGCTCATCGCGGACGAATGGGCCAATACCGCAGAAGACATCCATGCTTTCGCCGTGGCCGGTGCCACAGACCTGATCCAGATAAAAACCCCGGACTTGGGCTCCATCCACCACACCGTGGACGCGATCCTGGACTGCCACGCCCACGGCATCGGACCGGTCCTTGGCGGAACCTGCGCCGAAACCGACCGTTCTGCCCGGACCACCACCCACATTGGCATCGCCACCGGCGTCACCCAAATGCTCGCCAAACCCGGCATGGGAGTGGACGAAGGCCTCATGATCGTCACCAACGAAATGAATCGAGCCCTGCGCCTGGACGCGCACTTCAAGGCCACGCGGGAGCAGCAATGAACACCCCTACCACCTACCTCTACGTCCCCGGCGACCGGCCCGAACGCCTTGCCAAAGCCTTCAACCGCGGCGCCGGAGCCATCATCGCCGACCTCGAAGATGCCGTGACCGAAGAGAACAAGGACCAGGCACTGGCATCCGTCATCGCCTGGCTGGATTCCCTCACCGGAACCCACATACCCGTCTGGGTCCGGGTGAACACCGGCCCACGAAGGGAACACGAACTCCGTTCCCTGGCAGGTCACCGCCACCTGACCGGGTTCTTCCTCCCCAAAGCCGACACCGCCACGGACGTCAACGACGCCCATGAACTCCTTCAAAGCCTGGGCCACCCAACCCCGCTGGCACCAATGATTGAATCAGCCACAGCCCTGGTCAACATCCACCAGATCGCCGCCGCTTCAGCCGTCTTCCAACTCCACATTGGTGAAATGGATCTCGCCGCCGACCTGGGACTTACCCCCGGATCAGATGAGTCCGAATTGCTCTGCGCCCGGTCCCTGCTCGTCATCGCCAGCAGACACGCCGGACTCGTCCGACCCGCCGGGCCGGTCAGCGCCGAGATCAACAACCAGGAAACCTTCCGCAACTCCACCGAACATCTCAAACGCATGGGTTACATCGGCCGGGACTGCATCCACCCTGCCCAAGTGACAATCACCGCCGAAGTGTTCGCTCCAACACCGGATGAAATCAACTGGGCCGCGGACATCCTCGCGGCCGCAGCCACCAACCACGGCGCCTACCGCGACTCAGCAGGAAACATGGTCGACGAAGCCATCCTTCGCCGCGCCCGCAACATCGCCGCTGCCACGGGGGCCTAGGCCCAGCACACCGTAAGCGCCGTGGACGCCTGCGTACACGGCGCTTACACATCCAAACTAAGTACGGGCTTCCTCCCGGACCCGGAAGTCCAGGAGGACATCGACAGATGCAGTTTCATGTGACGAACGAATGGCAGTCACTGCCGGGTTCGTATGTTGAGGTTTACCGGAACGGCGAGTTATACCGCTGTGGCATCGTCGAGGAAGCGATGCACGATGCCTCCGCTGTATGGCTCGCCGCCGATGAGCGGGGTGCACGGGAGTACATCGGAAAGGCCGACGGATACTACATCTGGACCGAGTTGTACCCGCGTTCTCCGATGACACCCTTTCATGGCTAGTTCCGAGTGAACGACCAAAACAGGCGTAAGAAAAGGGCCTCATCATCCCTAGGCCCAGAGGCAACCCACATGGTCGGTTCACCCAAAGAATGCGGCCCCAAACGGCCTGTCCAGGAAACGGTCATAGCGCGGATGCATTGCCTGCTCAAAGTGCTTTCGCATGGCATTGGCCGCTGCCTGCGCGTCTCCTCGTTTGAGGCTTCCCAAAATAGTCAGATGAGCCTGTGTCTCCCATGCCTCGGGAGATCCTTCCTCAACGGCAGCGGCCCCGGTCACGAGCGTAATCTGGCTCATGGGACCGAGGAGCAACGCCAGCACGGGTTGATGTGCAGCCATCAGGATCCCGGCGTGAAAAGCTGAGTGTGCGAGCTCGGCCTGGACCATATCGCCCTGTGCAACAGCAAGCCGGAGTGCCGTGTAGGCGGCATCGAGCCGTGCCCAGTCTTCCCCAGTGCCGTTCTTAGCCGCGGCTTCTGCCAGCAGCGTCTCAATGACACCGCGTGTTTGCAGGACTTCCCGCATGGAAAGACCCGACCGCGCCAGCAGGGCTACCATTGCCTCGCTGAACGGTTCGGCGCTTGGCTCGGTTACGATCGTCCCGCGACCTTGCCGGACATCGAGCAGACCCCGGGCCACGAGAGACCTCACCGCGTCACGAAGAACCGTCCTGCTGATCCCCAGGCTTCGGCACAGTTCCGGCTCGGGTGGAAGGACCGTTCCGGCCGCAAGGAAGCCACTAAGGATCTGCCTCTCCAGGGATTCAACGACCGGGCTGCTCTTCAGGGGCACTCCGGGATCTGAAGGGACATGGACGTTCACGCTCACGGGCTGGGAAGCACTCATGGTGGAGGCCTTTCACGGCGCAGTACTCTGCGGTGCACTGGATGCTTCTTAAAGGGAAAAGGTGAGGGCTTCTTGCGCGACAGGAAGCCCTCACCCGGAAACGAATTAGTAGCTGCGGATCAGGTCCGTGAGGACAGCCTGGCCGAAGACCAATGCGTCCAGGGGAACACGTTCGTCCGCTCCGTGGAACATCGCAGGGAAGTCATATCCCTTCGGAAGGAGCAAAGGAACAAACCCGAAGCCTCGAATGCCCATCTGGGCAAACATTGCATTGTCGGTACCGGCGGGCATCAGGTATGGGACAACCCTGGCGTCGGGCCGGAACCGTTCGATACTGGCTTTGATCGCCTCGATGATCTGACCATCGAAAGATGTTTCGACAGCGGCTACATCGTCCTCGATGACCACTTCCACCGCGGGGCCAGCCAGCTCCCGAATACGGTCCAGCACCTCGTTACGTTGCCCAGGCAGGACCCGGACATCGATCAAGGCTGTGGCCTCACTGGGAATAACGTTCTGCTTGTATCCACCTTCAACCATTGTCGGGTTTGCCACGTTCATCAGTCCCGGCACCACGAACGGCGCACAGGTGCCGGTAGCCTTGAAGACCTCGACAGGGTCCGTTTCGGGGTCGAGGCCTGTAATGTCCCGCAATTCGTCCAACAACTTTGAGGTGGTTGCCGTTAGCGTCACGGGCCACGGTTCCGCTCCAATCCTGACCAGGGCCTGGGCGAGTTCCAGTATTGCGTTTTCTTCGTTGAGCTGGGAGGCGTGACCGGCACGTCCACGGCTGTGCAGGCGCAACCAGAGGATGCCTTTCTCACCCGTTTGGACCATGAAGACCGGCCGGCCGTTGATATCGACCGAATAGCCGCCGACTTCGCTGATCGCTACATCGGCTCCGGTGAAAAGTTCAGGATGCGCCTCGACGAGCCACCTGGATCCGAAGTGCGAGTTGTCTTCCTCGTCGGCGAGGAAGGCCAGGATAATATCGCGATTGGGTACGAACCCTTCAGCGACAAGTTCGCGCACGGAAGCAAGAATCATTGCAACCATGTTCTTCATGTCGACGGCCCCGCGGCCCCAGATCATGCCGTCCTTGATAACGCCCCCGAATGGATCGACAGTCCATTCCGATGGGTCAGCCGGGACGACGTCCAAGTGACCATGTAGCAGGAGGGCTGGAAGGTCGGGGTTCGCTCCCTTCCAGCGCGCGATCACGTTGGTGCGCCCCGGTTGAAGTTCGTAGAATTCCGACTCTATTCCGGCTTCGGCCAGCAACGACGCGACGTATTCCGCGGCGGCTTTTTCCCCAACGGCTTTACCTGACCCGTAGTTGGTGGTGTCGATCTTGATCAGCTCGGAGGTCAGTCTGCAGACCTCCTCCTTGCCGGTAGCCCGCAGCACCGTAGGTTGCTGGGTCTGTGTCATAGTTTCTCCTTTCGGTGCAATGGGAAGGGAATCACGGGTAAAGGCCCCGAACGCGGTGGGCTTCGGCGACCCTGTCGACGGCAATGCAGGTTGCGGTTTCACGGAAGGTCCGGCCCGTCCTGCGGGCCTCGGCGCGTACCAGTTCCCACGCGCCTATCATGTGGCGGCTGAGCCGGGTTTCGACTTCCGATTCGGTCCACCAGTAGGCCTGGTTGCCTTGGACCCATTCGAAGTAACTCACTACAACGCCTCCGGCATTGGCCAGAATGTCCGGAACGATGGTGATTCCACGGTCCTGGAGGATCTTATCGGCCTCCGGTGTTGTGGGGCCGTTGGCGCCTTCGACGATGATTTTGGCCGATACTTGGTGGGCGTTGGCGCCGCTGAGCACCCCTTCCACGGCACAGGGAGCCAGGAGGTCGACCTTTAGTTCCAGTAGCTGGGCACCCTCGATCGCATCCGATTCTGGGAAGTCGACTACGCTGCCGGTCAGATCGACGTGGGTGGCGACGGCATCGATGTCGAGGCCTGCCGCGTTGTGAATGGCACCGTACTGGTCGGAAACGGCCACAACACGGACACCGGCCTCGGCAAGCAGGATAGCCGCACCGCGGCCGACCTTGCCGAAGCCCTGCACGGCCGCTGAGGCCTGGCCCGGGGTGATGCCCCTGTCCTCCAACGCGGCCAAGGCCACTTGGACCACCCCGAGTGAGGTGGCGATTGAACGACCGGGCGATCCGCCTATGGAGATCGGTTTTCCGGTCACAGCCCCGGGGACGGTGTATCCGCGGTCCACCGATATGGTGTCAACCATCCACGCCATTGTCTGTTCGTCGGTGCCGATGTCCGGGGCGGGGATGTCGCGTTCGGGACCGATGACGCCAACGAGTTCGCTGGTGTAACGACGCGTGACCCTCTCGAGTTCGGGAACACTGAGCTGTCGCGGATCTACGGCCACGCCGCCCTTGGCGCCGCCGTAGGGGATGTTCAACAGGGCGCACTTCCACGTCATCCACATGGCAAGTGCACGCACTTCGTCGAGGTTGACGTGCGGTGAAAAACGCACGCCCCCCTTCGCCGGCCCCCGGTCCAGGTTGTGCTGGACGCGGTGGCCGACGAAAACGGACACATGGCCGTCGTCATGCCTCAACGGTACGCTGACCGTGACTTCACGGCGGGGCTGGGCAAGCAGTGCCCGCACTCCGCTATCGAGGCCGAGGTAGTCACTGGCGACGCGTAGTTGTTCCTGCGCGGCTTCGAGGGGCGATGACGCCTCGAAGCCGCCGGTGGTGGCGGGTCGGCCAGCCATGGTCCGGGTCACTTCGAGTCAGCGCCGACCGCGGCGATGGACTCGCGCAAGATGCCAAGCCCTCGTTCGAGCTCGGAGTCCTCAATATTCAGGGCGATCAGGAACTTCAACACTTCGCCGTGAGCGCCGGAGGTCTCAATGATGAGGTTGCGCTTGAACGCCTCTGCCGCGACCCTGCCGGCCCACGTGAGGTCGTTGGCGGGGACGATGCCGCGCATGAAGCCGCGCCCGCGGGTCTTTAGCTCAAGTTCCGGGAATTCGGCGATGAAGCTCTCCAGGCCGGCCTGAAGGTTCTCGGACTTGCGGGCGATTTCCTTCTGGAAGGCATCGTCGGCCCAGAACAGTTCCAAGGCACGCGTGCCGGTGGCGAACGCGAGGTTGTTGCCGCGGAAGGTGCCGCTGTGCGCGGCCGGGGTCCACACGTCAATTTCCGGCTTCAGCAGCAGGATCGCCATCGGGAGTCCATACCCGGAGATCGACTTCGAGACGGTGATCAGGTCGGGATCGATGTCGGCTGCTTCGAACGCGAAGAACGTACCTGTGCGGCCAACGCCGGCCTGGATTTCGTCCAGGATCAGCAGGATGTCGTGCTGCTTGGTGATCTCACGCAGGCGCTGCAGGAACGGGACGCTTGCGGCGTTGATGCCACCTTCACCCTGGACCGGCTCAAGGATGACAGCTGCCGGCTTGTCCATGCCGCTGGAGGGATCGTTGAGCATCTTCTCAAAGAGGTCGAGCGGGTCAAGGCCATCGATGTAGCCGTCGTAAGGAAGTCGGGTGACGTTGGGCAGCGGAGCGCCGGCGGAGTCGCGGAACTTGATGTTGCCTGTTGCGGCCAGCGAGCCGACAGACACACCGTGGAAGGCATTGGTGAAGGCAACCACGTTGGCGCGTCCCTTGGCCAGGCGGGCAAGCTTCAGTGCGGCTTCGACGGCGTTGGTGCCGGTGGGTCCGGTGAACTGGATCTTGTGGTTCAGGCCACGGGGCTTGAGGATGTACCGCTCGAAGGCCTCCATGAACTCGCGCTTGGCGGTGGTGGCGAGGTCCAGCCCGTGGGTGATGTTGTCTGCTGCGATGTAGTCAAGCAGCACCTTTTTCAGTTCCGGGTGGTTGTGGCCGTAGTTCAGCACGCCCGCCCCTGCAAAGAAGTCGAGGTACTCGGTGCCGTCGGCAGCAACAATCGTCGTTCCGGAGGCCGAGGTCAGTTCGATGGGGAAGGAACGGATGTATCCGCGAACTTCGGATTCAAGCCGGTCGAAGATCTCAAGGGTCATTGGTGTCTCCATGCGTGTGTGCCGCTGACGACGGGGTCTGCGCGGCGGGTTATCAAGAACGGGGTGCGGCTGTCCTGACCGCTCTATGCCGGTGGGAGCCGGCCAGGCGGGCGGGGTTTCTTATGACCACCGCCACACATCTTTCATAATACATAAGATCTTTCATATGTCGACCCCCCACCCTTCCAGGCAGGGGCTCCGCAAGTCGCATCAAACAGAAATGCGTAAGAAAAGTCACCGTCACCCCTATGCGCCAACGGGGGGTGAAGGTAATATTCATCACATCTATTACCTATAGATCCCAGTCCGGGGCAGGTGATGGCCCGGGGCGCCAAGCCCCTTCTAATGTTCCTAATAAGTAAGGAAGCACCATGCCTTTCGATACCGACGAGTATCGCCTGCGGCGCGAACGCGCCGCGGCCATAGCCCGGGAGCAGGGATTCGCTGGCCTGTTGGTGGCCGACCCCGCGAACCTCTACTACCTCACCGGCTACAACGCCTGGTCGATGTATATGCCGCAGTTCCTGCTGATTGCCGCGGACGACGCATCCACTGTCTTCATCAGCCGTGAATGTGATGCCAACGGCGCACACCGGACCGCCGCGTTGGCCCGTGAAGAGATCGTCGGGTACCCCGAACACACCGTTCACCAGCGCGACATCCACCCGTGCCAGTGGGCTGCGCAATACCTGCGGGACACCGGGTGGGCTAAGAAGTTTGCCGGCGGCAGAGTTGCCATCGAGGGCGACGCGCACTTCTTCTCCGTTCGCTCCTACCTGGCACTGAAGGAGGGTCTTCCCGAGTGGGAGCTTGTTGAAGGCCACGGCATCGTGAACTGGCTGCGGCTGGTGAAGTCGGATGCTGAAATCGTCCTGATGCGCAAGGCCGGACATATCGTTACCAACGCCATGGCCGTTGCAACGGAGGCCATTTCTGCGGGCGTGCCTCAGCACGAAGTCGCCGCGGCCATCTCGCACGCCCAGATTGCCGGTGTCGACGGGATCGATGGCGACTACCCGGCCATCGTTCCAATGCTTCCCACCGGCGCAGGCGCCGATACCCCACACCTGACCTGGACGCCGCAGCCCTTTGTCGCCGGTGAAACCGTGACCATCGAGATCGCCGGCGCCCATCAGCGCTACCACGCGCCGTTGGCGAGGTCGGTCGCCGTCGGCAAGGTGCCCGCGGAGCTGGAGCGGCTCGCAGGACTCACCACCGAGGGCCTCAGCCTCGCCATCGACGCGGTCCGCCCGGGCCTCACAGCCGGGGAAGTAGCCGGCGTCTACTGGTCCTTCCTTGCAAAGCACAACCTCGCGAAGAACTCGCGACTCGGCTACTCCATCGGCATCGGCTATCCCCCGGACTGGGGTGAAGGCACTGTCAGCATCCGCCGCGAAGACACCACTGTGCTTCAGCCGAACATGACCTTCCACTTCATCGCCGGAATGTGGTTCGACGGCCTCGGTGTTGAATTCAGTGAATCCCTCCGCGTTGCTGAAAGCGGGGTAGAAGTCCTCACCCATGCGCCGCGTGAAATGATTCAGCGCCCCGCCGTGGAAAATCTGCTGGCACGCTCATGAAGCCCCTGCTGCCGGGCGCCGCGCGGTGTCCGGCAGCCCACGAAGACTACTACAGTGCTCCCCGCACATAGCCGCACGAACGAACGTCAATGACGACGGAAATCCCAGGCCGGATACCGGCTACCTCCAACAGTGCAAGGCTGGGCCGCCCTCGGGCCGGCCTGGCCGGAAGGAAGCTCCGATGAACACGAACCCAAACGTGAACGGTGCCCCACCACCCAACGCCCTGCCCCCTCGGACCCGCGAATCCGATATGTCCCCGCACGAGCGCCGCAGTGCACGCAAAGCTGTGGCCGGCTCGGCGCTGGGCAACGCGCTGGAGTGGTTCGACTACGGCGTTTACGGATACCTGACCCTCTATATCGGGTTCCACTTTTTCGAACCCTTCTCCGAAGACCCCACGTCCCAGCGGCTCTTCGCCTTGGCCGGCTTCGCCATTTCATTCCTGCTCCGCCCACTCGGCGGCATGGTGCTGGGATCCCTCGGCGACAGAATCGGCCGGAAGAAGGTGCTGCTGATCACCATCCTCATTATTTCGATATCAACAGCATGCATCGGCATCTTGCCTACCGCCCAGGACGTTGGGCTCCTCGCCCCGGTCCTCCTGTTCACCCTCAGGATCATCCAGGGCTTTTCCGCCGGGGGCGAGTACGCAGGTGCGGCCGTATTCATGTCCGAACACGCGCCCGATAACCGACGGGGCTTCTACGGCTCCTTCCTCGAATTCGGCACCTTGGCCGGCTTCTCCGCCGCCGCCATTTTGTGCACAAGTCTCACGCTCGCCGTCGGCGAGCAAGGAATGACGGACTTCTGGTGGCGCGTACCGTTCATGATCTGCCTGCCACTTGGCGCTTTGGGACTCTGGATGCGCCGGTCATTGAGCGAACCTGAAGCCTTCACTGAGCTTGAAAAGGCCGGCAAGACTGAAACACCGGTAAAGGCCCTGATGGATCTCGTCCGGTTCTATCCAGGCCAGTTGCTGAAGCTGACCGGCTTTGTCATCATGCTCAACGTCGCGTTCTACCTCGTCCTGACCTACATGCCGACCTACCTGTCCGACTCGCTGGGCCAGGACGAAGCTGGCGCGGGCCTGATGCTCGTCGGCATTCAAGTTCTCATGATGATCATCATTGCCCCCTTGGGCGCCCTCAGCGACAGGATCGGCAGGCGGCCAGTCCTTATCACCGCAGCGGTCGGATTCACCGTCCTGTCCATTCCGGCGACAATGCTCATGGGTCTGGGGAACGTTGCTCTGGAAGCCCTCGGCATCGGCATCCTCGGGCTGCTCCTGGTCACCCTGACGTCGAATATTTCAGCCACCCTCCCGGCATTGTTCCCGACCAATGTGCGGTACTCGGGCTTTGGGTTCGGTTACAACGTTGCCACATCAATTTTCGGCGCAACGGCCGGGCTTGCCGTCCAATGGCTCATCCAGCAAACCGGAATCACGATCATGCCGGGCATCTATCTCGCCGTGGCGGGCCTGATCGGGCTCATCGCCGTGTTGACCTTCAACGAAACTGCCGGGCGTTCGCTTCGAGGAACCCACATCCCGGGAACTGACGATGAGGCCCGCATCGCTGCCGGTGAACAGCTCATCGGACGCGTAAACCGTGCCGGCCGTGTTCCTGTTTACGATGGTGGGTCCCACGTACAGCAAGAGCGCCAAAACCAAGGAACGTGAGAAGACAAACGAAGTAAGAGCGTAACAAAGACCTTTCTTAGACTCGACGGGCGGGCCTCCCGATATCAGGGAGCCCCGCCCGACGAGGCTTCCCGGGCGGAGGCCCGGACCATTTGCCCGGCAAGTCACATCTGGAGACAGTACAGTGAGCGGACAACGACTCAGAGTCGCACCGGCAGTGCCGCTCTTTCATGATCCCCTGGCCACAGACGGACCTTGGACACAGGCAGCCCCGATGGACAAATCATCAACGGTCCGTGAACCTAGGGAGAGACGTCCACGTGCCGGGCAGGTTCCACGGGCGAAGCAGAAGCGCATCGAAGACGTCATCGCGGATATCGACCGGCTTGCCGCCTCACGCCTCGACCGGAGCACAACGGTGGGTGGGACGGAAAGCCACCCGATATGAGCAAAACCTACCGTCCCCACATCGTTATCTTGACCGCGGAACACCTGTCTCCGCCCAACATCCTTGATGACCTCAGCAAGCTTGCCCGTATTACCCTGACAGACTCAGCGAACCTCAGCGGGGTTCTGAAAGAGGCTGACGCCCTGCTCATCTGGGATTTTTTCTCGAACGCCTTGGAATGTGCATGGGCGGAACGCGGCGATCTCAGGTGGGTCCATGTCGCAGCAGCGGGGGTTGATGCCGTTCTGTTTGACGAACTACGGCACTCCGGCGTCACTGTCACCAACGCCCACGGCATCTTTGACAGTTCAATCGCCGAGTTCGTCCTTGCGTCCATCCTGGCACACGATAAGCAACTTCACCGCAGCAAATGGCTGCAGCAGCACAAGAAATGGGAGCACCGCGAGATAACCCGCACTGCAGGGACCACTGCCCTGGTGGTTGGGACAGGCGGAATCGGACGGGCGGTAGCACGGCTGCTCATGGCCGTTGGGATCAACGTCAGGGGTATCGGCCGCAGGACGCAGGACCTCGACCCGGATTTCGGAACCGTGTCCGCGAGTACGGAGCTGGGAGTTCATGCCTCTTGGGCAGACACGATCGTTCTTGCCGCTCCGCTGACATCCGCTACCGCCGGATTGGTCGGGAAAGACGTCCTCGACGCCATGAAACCTTCTGCGCACCTGATCAACGTCGGGCGCGGGGGGTTGATAGACGAGCTCGCCCTGATCGAGGCGTTGCAGAGCGGCGGGATCGGACACGCTTCGCTGGATGTTTTTGACGTGGAGCCCCTGGTTCCCGGTCATCCCTTCTGGCTTATGGAGAACGTGACAATTTCTGCCCACATGTCAGGCGATGTTGCGGGCTGGCGCGATGCTTTGGCAGAGCAATTCCTACAGAATGTCCGAGCCTTCAACGCAGGCCGGAGGATTCCGAATGAAATCGACAAGAACCTTGGCTATGTGCCTCAGGCGCCGGCCAGGGGCACATAGCAAAAAGCAAACGGCCGCCCGGGTGAGAACCTGGGCGGCCGTTCTGTCAACAACCGGGAGCTCACAGAATCGCCTCGGAAACCGTGCCGACAGACCCTGCCATTAACGGCACAACGTCTCTAGCCCACCGTTAAGAGTCCCCGCGGAACACTCGCCAAGCACTCGGCGCCGTTCTCCGTGACCAGAACAGTTTCGGAGATACTGTAACCGCCTGTGTCCAGCCACATGCCGATCATCACATGCCAGGTCATACCGGCCTCAAGGGGAGTATGGTCGCCGGCCAGGAAGCTCATCGTCTGCTCGCCCCAGTCAGGTGGGAAGCCCAGACCAATCGGGTATCCGATGCGAGTACTCTTCGACAAGCCATGGCGCTTGATGACTGAATTCCATGCCAGTGCCGGGTCCTGGCATTCTGCGCCCGGGCGGATAACGCTCAAAGCGGCCTCCAGTCCCTCGCCGACGATTTCGGCGAGCTTTTGCAGTTCTGCCGGCGGCTGCCCGGTGTGGAGTGTGCGGGTCAACGGAACGTGGTACCGGTAACGGCTGCCGGCAATCTCCAAGGCAATGGGATCATTGTCGGCGAACGGCCGGTCGGACCAGGGGACATGAGGGAAGGACGTATTGTCGCCGGCCATGAGAAGGGGAGGAATCGCAGAGTAGGTCCCCCCAGCGCCCTCGACGCCGCGTAACTGCGCGGCGTATATTTCCGCAACCGCGTCGCATTCGCGGACCCCCGGGCGGATACTGCGAAAAGCCGCTTCGAACATGCTGCTTGTAATCTTTCCGGCGTCACGCATCAACGCGATTTCGGCTGGACTCTTGATGGCACGCAATCGGTTGATGACGTTTGGAACCTCAATCACCCTGGCACTTCCACCCAGTCCCTCCACCAAGGCTTTGTGAGCCCTCAGAGTGTAGAACGCCGCTTCTGATTCAACGGCGATGACCGCCTTCACTGGCAACCATGGTCGGATGGTTTGCGCGACCCAGTCCATGGGGTGGACGTCCGCTTTCTGCACATACGTGTCCGAGTAGCCGAAGACCTGTTCTTCACGCAGTTCGGCCGCGAGCCACGCGCTGGAGGCGTCGCTGCCGCGGCAGAAGAACGCAAGGGCTCCCTCACGGGGCACCAGCAGCAGCTGCGGGTTGTAGAAGGAATAGGCGTCGAAACCCGTCAAATAGAAGATATTAGCCGGATCCGGCACTACAAGATAATCAGCACCGAGTTCGGCAATTTTTTTCTGTGTCCGCTCAATCCGCTGCTGATATTCACTCTGTGTAAAGAGTCCCTTAGTCATCGTTGATTCTCCCTGTAGACCAATCCCATGCCCGGAGTGGGCCCTGCACTCGGCCGCGGTCTCCTCGCGCTCGGAGGTACGGGGACCCGGCGGGCGGAGAGTGGCGTCGATCACGCGCTTCTATCATAATACATACTATCTATATCTGATTGATACACAGGTCACCCTTCCAGCCGCAGAGGCCCCGACGTGGCGAGGACGGCCATCGCCGCCTGCCGGGGGATTGCGAGGTCCAGGCCCACCAAATCCTGGAACACAGCCAGCCGCTTGACGACGGTGTTGCGGTGGCAGTAGAGCCGGTCAGCGGTGCCTTTGATGGATCCGGTCGCGAAATAGGTACTGACGGTTTCAATCAGTCGGCTTCTGCTTGCGGGCGTCAGTGCCCTGAGGCGGCCCAGGCTGATTGGAAGCAGCTCAGGGGCCAGTTCATCCCCTAAAGCCTTCCAGGCCAAGGCGGCCCAACCGGCGTCAACCGTCAGAGGCCCCATCTGCCCCCCGGTATCCGCCCGAAGCAGAGCCATGCCTCCCTTCGCCGCGCGCGGGACCCCGGCCAAGCCTTGCACCTGCGAAAAGACTGCAACCCGGAGTCCTTGCAGCGCGTCGATCAGATCACCATGGCCTTCCGGTCGGAAGTGGCACGTACCGCCATAGGCTTCGAATGAGAATACGTCGGAAGCAAAGCGTCCACACACTGCGCAGTTGGGTTCGTGGGGCCCGCACTGAACCACCACCTCCATGGCGCCGCCGGGCACGAGTCCCAACTCAGACGCCACCGCGACAAGGACGTCCCCGTCCGGGGGTGGGTCGTCGAATATCCTGGACAAGGCACGCAGCTTCCGCCGTTCGCTGCGTCTGGCCAGAACATCCTCCTCGGCCAGGTAGGAGCCCTGCACTTCCTGGACGTGCCATTCGACGAGACTGAGAAGTGCATCCATGTTTCGGACCAGGCAGGGCGAAGTCTCCACGCTCGCGATCTGCTGCAGAGCATTCCAGATAACCCGCGAGTTGGTTCGCACCCCTTCCAGCAGCTTGTCCGCGGGAACGCCCTGTCGCGCGCGGCGCCGTCCTGTCTCCGCCGGCAACTGCTGCAATTTTGGATCCAGCGGCAACCCGGAAAGCAACTGCACGTACATGTCCATGGTTGCCTTCGCGAGAGCATCGACCTCTTCACGAGGCACTTTCCCGCCATAGACCACCATCGCGTCAAACCTCGCCTGGGAATCCTTTATAAGCAACGTCTTGCGCTCTCCCAGCACCCGGATTAGGCCAAGCCATTGCGGATCATGCTGTAGAACGCTGGTGTCTGGAACCACGGGCTTTCTCCTTGGGTCACGAACCAAAATGTGCAGATAGACACTTTATGGTTGCCAGTTGGGGTCAGATCACCATTGAAAGAGTGATCCACGTCATGATCTCATTGATTATCCACGCAGGACGGGCGAGGTGATCAACCTGCTCCCTCCTGAACTCATCCGGGACGGACGCGTGGGAATCCGGCCTTCGCCTGGGCTGGACAGAAGTTTCAGCCGGGCCCGTTGGAAATCAAGCGTCCCGCAGGGCTCCTTGGCCACTCATGGATTTGTTGCCTCACGCCGTCGAGCCTGAAAGGAAGGCAAATGAGCACCGACATCATTAGAAGCACCAACAATCCACCAACTGTCCGACCACGAATGGTCCGCACTGCAGTCATTGTCGGCACTGCGCTGGAGCACTACGACTATTTTCTGTACGGCACGGCTGCCGCACTCGTGTTCAATGTCCAGTTCTTCGTAAACGACGATCCCCTCGTCGGGACACTCGCGGCATTCGCGACCTTCGCTGCGGGGTTCGTCGCCCGTCCTTTCGGCGCGCTCATCTTCGGTCATCTTGGTGACACCCTCGGACGTCGCAAGACTTTGATAATGACGCTTCTCCTCATCGGTGTCAGCACCGGCCTGATCGGCGCAATACCCAACTACGGCCAGATCGGCGTGTGGGCACCCATTGCACTGGTGACGCTCCGCCTGCTCCAGGGAATTTCGTTCGGCGGCGAATGGGCAGGTGCCGTCACACTGGCAGCCGAACATGCCCCGAAAGGCCGTGAGGGCGCGTATGCCAGCCTTCCCATGCTTGGCTCTCCCATCGGCAATATCGTAAGCACCGCCGCCTTTCTCGCGTTGGGACTCATGCCTGCCGATGCGTTCGACTCCTGGGCTTGGCGTGTTCCGTTCCTCGCAGCTTTTCCCATGCTCGGGTTGGCTCTATGGGTCCGGTCTCAGGTTGATGAGTCGCCTGCCTTTGAAAAAGTAGCCGCGTCGAAAGAAACCAAGAAGATTCCTGCCTGGGAAATCATTCGGAGATCCCCCAGGCAGATGTTCACCGGCGCGGCCCTTGCTTTTGTCGGCATCGGCGGATTCTTTGTCGTGACAACCTTCGCGATGAGCTACGGAACCGGCACCGTCGGCCTGAGCCGGACGACCATGTTGACAGCCGTACTTGGCGCGGCCTTACTGCAGATCCTCACCGTCCTCGTCACCGGCCGCCTGGCCGACAAGACTGACCCCGCCAAAATTGCCGTTTGGAGCTGCGCCGCAACAGCGCTTCTTGCCTTCCCCGCAGTTCTTGTACTGTCCACAGGCAACCCAGTGCTGGCGATTCTTGCCGTAGTGGTGAGCGTGCAGCCGATCGCTGCGACGTACGCCGTCACAGGACTCATACTGGCCGAGCTTTTCAGCGCCAACGTCCGGTACTCCGGCATTGCCATCAGCTACAACATTGCCGGGCTTATTGGGGGGTTCATTCCCTTGATCGCAACATCGCTGCTACTACTGTCCGGGTCAAGCGCGTGGCCGGTGGCGCTGATGCTTCTGGTAATCGCGCTGCTTTCACTTGCCGGCGCTGTCACGGCGAGAAAGATCATCAGAACATAGCGGGATTGGTTGTCCAAATAAGACCTCCGTCACCGTGCTTTGCCGGTCAGAAAGGACCACCAAAGGATGGATTTGCTGTCATCGTCGGAACTACACGGGTCATTTGATCCTGCGCCGTTCAAGGAAATTACCCGCGCTTGCACAGAACCGGACGTGCTGCGGTCCAACTCCCGCGACGCGTCACGTGCGCAGCCTGAGGGACTACCAGCGATCGTCATCTACCCCCGGAACTCAGAAGAAGTCAGTTGTGTCCTTCGCGAAGCCAACCGGCAGCAGATCCCCGTGGTGACCAGGGGAGCCGGAACCGGCATGAGCGGTGGCGCCGTTGCCCTTCCGGGCTGCGTCATTCTCTCAACCAGCCGGCTCAAGAAAATGCGCATCAGTTCGAGCACGCGAACCGCCGTGGTCGGGGCGGGCGTGATAACCGCCAACCTCGACCGGGCCGCGCAGAAAATCGGACTCATGTATGGACCTGATCCGGTTTCCAGGAACCTTTCAACCATCGGCGGCAATATCGCAACCAACGCCGGGGGCCCGCGGTGCCTGTCTGTTGGTGTCACAGCAGACGCGGTCCAACAGCTCGAAATCGTCCTTGCCGATGGAAGCATCGTGCAGACGGGCTCTGGCACGGTCAAGAACAGCACCGGCTACGACCTAACAGGTCTGTTTGTTGGCTCCGAAGGAACCCTGGGAGTTGTGACCTCCGCTGTGATGAAGCTGTCTAAGGCTCTTCCCACTGAGCGCGCCCCCTTTGCCGTCTCCCACCACGACGTTTCAGCGCTGGGGCACATCATCCAAGCTCTCGCCCACGACGACGATAAACCCGTTTCCCTCGAGCTCATGGACTCCAACACCCTGGAACTGGTCTCACACTTCTACGATGATGCGCCCTTCAGACCAGGTCATTCGATGGTTGCAGGAGAATACGCAGGGCCCAGCTCGGCGTCGAGGCTGGCCAAGGTGAGAAGGATCTGCACCGACCTGGGCGCAGAAATGATCGTGGGCAAGGACGCCGACCAGGTTCTTCGCACCCGGATGCGCGTAAATCCTGCCCTCAACAGAGCTGGCCTTGCTACCTCCTGCGATGTCGTGGTGCCCGGCTCTCCGACATGTTGGGAAAGATCCAGGCAATCTCCGAGCAGAGCGGTGTTCGCATCAACACCTTCGCTCATGCCGGGGATGGCAACCTTCATCCTGCTGTCGCGGTCCCACCAGGCGACAAGGAAGCCATGGTCGCGGCCGAAGCAGTTCTGGATGCCATCACCGAGCAGGCCATTCAATTGGGCGGGCTGATCTCCGGGGAACACGGGATCGGGAGCCTGAAAGTTCACCACATCACGGAGCAGTTCGGCCCCGACACGCTGGGGCTCATGAAAAATATCAAACGCTCGGTTGATCCAAGCAACATCCTGAACCCCGGCAGGGCCATCGGCCCTCTGACAGCGGCATGAACCACCCGGCTCATGTCCCAACCACACCTAAGGAGCAGCCCAACGTGCGTTCGACGGATTTGCTGAATAACAACACCCGCATGCTGGGCAGCTCACCTATCCGGGACCTGCTCGAAAAATCATTCGACCCCGGCATAATAAGCTTCGCCGGCGGCAATCCCGCCGCGGAATTCTTCGACGTCGAAGGAATGAGCCGCTCTTTTCAGGCGGTCATGGACCGCTACGGCCGCCGGGCAATGCAGTACTCCTCCACTGACGGCGAGCCGGAGATGCGTGCGGCCGCAGCGTCCCGAACCGCAGAAATGGGCGTACCGACAGACCCCGACCAGGTCCTCATCACTACAGGTTCACAGCAAGGCATAGGGCTGCTGGGACAGACTCTTATTAACCACGGTGACGTCGTCCTCGTCGAGAACCCAACCTTCGTCTCGGCACTCCTGGCCTTCTCACTACAAGGTGCGCGCTTCAAAACGATCCACAGCGACGAGAACGGAGCCGTTCCGGAATCCTTGGAAGAAGCTATCCGCAGATGGAAACCAAAGGCCGTCTACCTCATCCCAACTTTCCAGAACCCAACCGGCTCTACCCTCACTCAGGAACGGCGGACCCGGATTGCGGACATCCTCGCTGAAGCCAACGTCTGGCTGATAGAGGATGACCCTTACTCCGACATCCGTTTCACCAACGAAAAACATATCCCGATCTCGGCCGACCCCCGGTTGAACACACGTTCTTTCCTGTTGAACTCCCTGTCAAAGGTTCTTGCACCAGGTATCCGCATTGGCTGGATCCGTTCTCCAAAGGACGTCCTGCCATACCTGAGCCGGGTAAAGCAGGCATCTACTCTCCAATCCTCAACCATTGATCAGCTCGCGGCTGCCCACTACCTCCAGAACAACGATCTGCCCAGCAGGCTTGCTCCGGTGAAGGCCGAATACATGAACCGCAGGGATCACCTCATGAAGGGGCTGATGGCCGCCCTGCCAGCCGGTACTGACATAACCCGACCCAAGGGCGGGCTGTTCATCTGGGCACGCCTGCCGGCAGGCTTCAATGCGTCCGTCATGCTCGAATCAGCCCTACTTGCTGGAACCATGTTCATCCCCGGGGCGCCGTTCTACGTCGAAGAAGCGGACCAACGAACCATGCGGTTCTCGTATTCGTCCAACCCGGTCGGGCAGGCAGAGCTGGGTTTGACGCGTTTGGCAAACGCCTTTGCGGAACCGCCCCTTCTGGTGCAGTAGCTGCGTTTCGCATAGACAGGATCCACGAAACGTTACAAGAAGACCCTTTGTGCTTGAGAACACGCGGCCGGGCAGGCCGGCATCAAACGGGTCGTTCGTTTGACGTCAGAACCCTGATGTCAGGCATCCCTGACCGAACTGGTTTGCGTCCTTCGAAGCGCGCAAACTGCTGCGCAGCTGGGGTTCCGGGTCCGGCTGCACAGTGCCAGTAAGAGAGCCTTGGCGCTGCTGCGCAGAGCCCTAGAGGTCGTTGGCCCCTGCTGCGCGGCGACTCTCAGCCGCCTGGTGGGAGTGATCAGCCTGTATCTGAGTAATCAGGTCGTGGGCGAAAGGCTTGGAAGGCATTTCGGCGACCGTGGTCATGGTGGATGTTCCCTGGGTTCCGGGGATCTGCCAGATCCTATCCAGCAGTAGCGTGCGCAAGTGGTTATTGTCCCGCACTCGTATACGGACAAGCAGATCTAGGTTGCCCGTGACCATGTTGACGTCCTCCACTTCAGGGATCTCCCAGAGCTGGGACATCATCGCCGCAACATCACTGCCCTCGGACGCGGTCACGGAGAGGAACACCGTCTCAGTGAACCCCACCGCCGTCCAGTTAATCTGCGCTGAATAACCGGTGATGACACCGGACCGTTCCAACCGCGCCATCCGCTCACCGATTGTCGGCGCCGACACGCGCAGCGTTGCCGCCAGCGTCCGCTGCGAGGCTCTGCCGTCAGAGATAAGTTCCTTCAGCAGTGCCAGATCGAGCTCATCAAGCGGGGCTGCCGCAACCGGCGATGCCGCAACCTGGCGGACCCGGGACAACGAGGCCCCATTACTGTTGGGTGCAGCTGGACTCATCGGTGCGTTCGCTCTCACTCGCTCTTACGGACTGCAACGATCCTACAACCTGTAACAACAAATGCCAGATCTTGGCGCCCCGTTCTTTACAAACGAAATGTGGATCTACCGACCCCGCAACGAGGCGGGACCGGTTGCGGCCGCTCCCTACCCAGTCATCAGCAGCCCAAGGACCACGAACCTCGAGCCGATCAAAACACGCACGCGAAAGATTTATGGCCAATCTACGTGATATTTGATAGATTGAAACTATACTGGATTTGCAAATGCTACTTTCATGCTGTTTGTACCTTTATGAATGAGAACACGAAAGGTTGTTTCCATGTCCCGTCTTGATGGTCGGATTGTCCTTATCACCGGCGCTGCAGGCGGTATCGGCTCCGCCGTTGCCCGAACGGTCGTGGCTGACGGCGGCGAGGTCATCCTCCACGACGTCAACGAAGACGCCGTCGCTGCCTTGGCTCATGAATTGGGTAATGCCGCGACGACGCTCACGGCCAACCTTGCAGAGGCCAAGGAAACCGAACAACTTTGGGCCGATGCCTTGGCGCTGCACGGCCGGATCGATGTGCTGGTCAATAATGCTGGCATCTATCCGCCCGCTCCGATCGATGCCCACCTTGAGGACTGGATCTCCGTGTGGGACCTTTCCCTGGCGGTAAACCTGAAGGCGCCGGCCATTCTCTGCAAGGAAGCAGTAAAAACCTACGCCCTTCAGGACAGAGGCGGCATCATCATCAATCTCGCATCCCGTGCAGCATTCCGCGGGGAGGACCCGGATTACTGGCATTACGCTGCGGCCAAGGCCGGTGTTGTGGCGATGACGCGCACTATCGCCCGGCAGAACGGCCGCCAAGGCGCGACAGCCTTCGCCATCGCACCGGGCTACGTAGATACGTCCCTGAACAAGGTCTTTGCAGAAAGCGTCGGTGTCCAGGCCGCAGCCGACCAGACAGGCCTGGGTGAAGTCGCCCAGCCGCAGGACATCGCCAACATCATCGCCTTCCTGGCCACCGGCCTGGCGAGGCATGCAACCGGCACCACCATCGACGTCAATGGAGCCAGCTACGTCCGCTAACCGACCTCTCCAAGGGGGAACGCTGGTCGTTCGGATGTCGGTCTTGGCGACTGACCTCCAGTCAGCGCTGTGGTGATCGGCATCCTGCTACTGGTCATCGGATTTGATCCAGTCGGGCCACAAGGTCGTGCCCCTGCCCGGGAGTGCAAAGCCCTCATTTATCCAAGGCTGATTGACGAACCTTTGGACCACATCGGCCGAGTAGGTCAGCGAGTAATTACCCCGGGTTAGCTGTTGAAGGGGGCCCGGCGTCAGGCCATCTTCAACCTTCCCCAGGAAACGGGTCATGACCACAACCCAACTCACAACTGAATGACACTCCCTGCAGGGCTCCTATATCGAAGCCTGGCTGTACGACAAGCTCTACCGCAGTGGCTACGTAGGTCATACCATGCCGGACTCGAGTGGCCTGTGGCTGGAGGCCAAGGAGGGCCAGCTTCGGGAATACATTGATAAAGACAGCGGCTACCGCGTACATACTGCAGCGTCTCCGGCCTAGGCGCATGTGGTGCAGTAGACCCGCCGCCGGGGCAGCCCGCACCGAAACCCTTAACGTCGGCGCTCAGGCCCGGCGCAGCAAAGCGCCTGCGGGGAGCAGCCTTGCCCGAACGGTCGGCTTCCGGACCAGGTCCCGGATAACTTGTCCGGTTATTCGTGTTTCCCCAGCCGATCCAGGACAAAGTAAGCCAGCCACACCGCGAGTTCAGTCCCGGCGCTGAATGTGCAGGCATGATCCCGCCAATCGACTTTGGACTCGCCAGTTCCTCTCGAATGCCGAGGCAGCCCTGCTTGGCGTCCTTCCCCAGGTGCCTGCTTGTCTGACGCTCGCAGCGCCACCGTGTCAGAGGCGACAGAGCGTCTATGAAGGGAGCACCACCTCGCTGATCCTGCCCCGGATTTGCTGCTCAAGATCCTCTTGCCCGGGGAGGGCGATCAGTGTTTCGAGGAGCTCGGACTGGGGGATGACGACTATTCCGTCCACGTCCCCAATGACGGCATCCCCAGGACTGCACACAATGCCGCCACACGCGACAGGCTTTCCGACGTAGCCCGGTCCGTTTTGGGATGGTCCCGCAGGAACTACTGCTCTGGCAAAGACCGCGAGTCCCATTTCGTTGAGCTCTTCAATATCCCTGACTGCACCGTCAACAATGACGCCGCGGACGCCCTTACTGAGACAGATTTCCGCGAGTATTCCCCCAAAGACGGCGCGATGAACCAGGCCTTTACCCGAGACGACGAGCACGTCGCCCGCTCTTGCCTCATCCAGGCCCCGGTGGATGGCAAGGTTGTCGCCTTCCCAGATCTGGATGGGCAGCACTGCCCCGGCCAGACGTACACCCGGCGTAAGACACCGGATGTCGGAGGACATCACGTCCATTCGTTTGCGGGCGTCACTGATCAGCGCTGACGGGTAGGCGGCGACGGAGTTTACAAGTTCGATATCTGGGCGCTGCCATTGCGGGTACACCGCAATGTTTTCGGCGGAGGTCTTGATATACATGGTCTTCCTTGATTACGGGCGCGAACTGGTCTGACTCAAAGGCAATGGCAGGTTAGCCGATTTCAACGGGCATGAGCAGGCTAAGTCAAAGGCATGCCAAGCAGCCTTCCGCGTGCCGGAAGCCCTCATGACAATCTTCTGCCTCTTCCCCCGGCCCTGACCATATCCACCACGAGAGCGACCAGAGCAAGCCAGATGATCCCGAAGCCTATCCAGCGTTCGAAGGTCATGGCTTCCCGGAAAAGGACCACCGCGACCAAGAATTGGAGAACAGGGGTGATGTACTGCAACAGCCCGATCGTCACCATCGACAGTCGCCGGGCGGAAGCACCAAAAAAGATCAGGGGAATGGCCGTAACGACACCTGAGAGTGCCAACAACCAGAAATGGCCGGGACCCTCAGTGGTAAGAGTCGCCGCACCGTTAGCGGCCAGAATTGCCAAAACGACCACAGCAAAGGGAGTCAGTACCACTGTTTCCACGCTCAGGCTGCTGACCGCATCAACCTTCGAGCCAACCCTCTTCTTGACAAAACCGTAGAGGCTGAAGGATGCGGCCAGCGACAATGCAATCCAGGGCAACTTTCCGTAGGAGATTGCCAGGACACCGACGGCAACGACTCCGATGCCGACTGCAACCCACTGCAAGGGACGCAGTGATTCCCTGAAAACAGCAACGCCGAGGAGGACAGAGGCGAGGGGATTGACAAAGTACCCCAAGGAGGCCTCAACAGTTTGGTTGGATGTCACCGCGTAGATGTAGATCAGCCAGTTCGCACCGATGAGCAAGGCTGCCACAATCAGCTGCCCGAAGATCGCTCGGTTCCTGAAAACGCCGGCAAAAGCCGCCCCGGATCGTGTCAGAGCAACCAACAGCACGCAGAACAACAGCGACCAGACCACCCTGCTGGCAACGATCTCCAGGGCATCCGCGGGCTGCAAAATGTAGAAGTAAAGCGGAAACAGGCCCCAAATTCCATACGCGCTTATCCCGAAAAGAATCCCCGCGGCGCCACCCTTTTCACCTGCCCCGGAAGGCCCTGCTTCCGGAGTGGTTCGTAAGCGGTCAGTCTCAGGGAGGGAATCGGAGCCGGGCACCGTCCCATGACATCATCAATTTTTGCATGTGGCAAGTAAGCTCACATTATATCCCACTAAAAGTAAAGAAATATGGCCTCTGATCTTTACATGCATTAATCGATCCCATCATGTCCTCGACCGTCCGACATTGGCTAGGCGAGGCTCAAGGGGGCGTCCGCTTGTGGCGGCCGCCCCCTTGGCTCTTTGCTACATGCGCATGTGCCGTGGCCTACGAATGAACGGAAACAGGCGAGTTGTCCGGAGTCGTCTCCGTGCGTGGGCGCTTGGTGTAGATGCGGTAGACGGCGTACACGACGGCGACCCAGGTTGCGGAGACGTAGAGAGAGATCCGGTCGTCAGGGTCGATGGCAAGGGCGATCAGCACCCAGGCGATGAAGGCGAGGGCGATGTAGTTGCTGTAGGGCGCGAAGGGCATCTTGTATTTGAGTTCGTCGAGGCGGCCTTCGCGGGCGCGGGTTTTGCGGAAGCGCAGGTGGCTGATGAGGATGGATCCCCACGCGCAGATGAGTCCGAAGACGGTGACGGAGGCGAAGATTTCGAAGACCTGCTCGGGCATGAGGAAGTTCAGTGCGACGCCGGCGAACATGGTGCCGAAGACCATCATGATGGCTTTGGAGGGGACGTTGCGGCTGTTGACGGTGCCGAGGAATTTGGGGGCGTTGCCTTGGAGGGAGAGGTTGTAGAAGGTGCGGCTGTTGCTGAAGACGCTGGCGTTCACGGCTGAGAGGACAGCGGTCATGATGACGAGGTTCATGATGGTGGCTGCGGCTGGGATGCCGATGTGGGTGAAGACTTCGACGAAGGGGCTGCCTTTTCCGGTGAGGGAGGTCCACGGGAAGATTGAGATCAGTACGGTGATGGCGCCGACGTAGAAGATCAGGAGACGCCAGAAGGTGGCGTTGACGGCTTTGGGCATGGTCTTTTCGATGTTTTCGGTTTCGCCTGCGGCGAAGCCGAGGTTTTCGATGCCGCCGAAGGCGAAGGCGACCATGACCACGGCCATCAGGATGCCGCTTATGCCGTTGGGGAGGAATCCTCCGTTGTCGACGAGGTTGCTGAAGCCGACCGGGTTTCCGTTATTGCCGAGGCCGAAGAAGATCATGGCCAGACCGAAGACGATCAGCCCGATGATGGCGATGACCTTTACGAGGGAGAACGCGAACTCGGCTTCTCCGTAGATGCGGACACCGATGATGTTTACGGTGAACATGATTGCCACCGCGGCGAGGGCTGTGACCCAGATGGGTAGGTCCGGGAACCAGAATTGGGCGAATTTTCCGAGGGCGTTCAGTTCGGCGGCGCTGGTGGCGAGGAGGAAGATGAAGGCGTTCCAGCCGTTGAGGAAGCCGGCGAAACGGTGCATGTAGCGGTTGGCGTAGGAGATGTAGCCGCCGGAGACGGGTTCGGCGACTGACATTTCGCCCAGGGCGCGCATCACGAAGTAGATGGCTCCGGCGGCGAGCAGGTAGGTGATGATGATGGCTGGCCCGGCGGTGCGGATGGCGCTGGCGGAACCGTAGAACAGGCCTGTGCCGATCGCTCCGCCGATGGCGATCATTTGCAGGTGGCGGCTTTTCAGGGCCCTTTTGAGGTTTTCTTTTTCGAACTTCGGGGTGGTGTTCCCTACAGTGGTGCTTGCGGCACGTGTTTCAGCCATGTCGGCCCTTCTTTGCATGAGGTCCTTCTTCGTTGAAGGCTCGCCTGGGGTGGGGGATTGCCCGGTGCCAGCCGGTGGATCCCCTTGGTGTGGTGCTGTCCGCGCGGACGAAAGATCCGCGGTATCTGGCCGGCGGCGGTGTGTTCCGCCGCCGGTTGGTTGTCGTGTGGTTTGGGCTAGTCGATTTCGACGATGGCTTCGACTTCGACCGGGGCGTTCAGCGGCAGGGCGGCCATCCCGACGGCGGATCTGGCGTGCTGGCCCCGTTCGGCGAAGGCTTCGGCGAGCAGCTCGGAAGCGCCGTTGGCGACCAGGTGGTGGTCGGTGAAGCCGTCGGCGCCTGCGACGAACACGGTGATTTTGACCAGCCGCTTGACCCGGTCAAGGTCACCGAGGGCGTCGCGGAGCTGGGCCAGGACGTTGATGGCACACCAGCGGGCCACTTCCCGGCCCTCGGTGGTGTCCAGGTCACGGCCGAGCAGGCCGGTGGCCGTCAGGGTGCCGTTCTTGAGGGGGAGCTGGCCGGAGGTAAAAATTAGGTTCCCTGTTTGGACCCAGGGAACATATTTCGCGGCGGCCGTACCGGGTTCGGGCAGGTCGATGCCCATTTTTTCGAGCCGGTCAAGGGTTGTCGTAGTCATGGTGTGCCTTTCGGTGCGTCGTTCTCGGGTAGCGATTGATCGGTGTTTTAGTTCACGGCGGTGAGGAGTCGGTTGATGGCTTCGTCGACCGTGGTGCGGGGACAGCCGAGGTTCACGCGCATGTAGCCGTGGCCTTCGGCCCCGAATTTTTGGCCTTTGTCGAGCCACAGCCGGGCGTCCAGGAGCATGAACCGGTCCAGGGCTTCGGCGTCCAAGCCCAGGTCCCGGCAGTCCATCCAGGCCAGGTAGAGCGAGTCGGCCGGCAGGACCTTGATTTTGTCGGTGCCGGCGTTGATGGTCTTTGCGAAGTGGGCGTGGTTTCCGCGCAAGTAGGTGAGGAGTTCGTCGACCCAGGGCTCCCCGTGGGTGTAGGCGGCTTCGGCGGCGACCATGCCCAAGGTGTTGACCAGCGGGAACATGTTGCGGTCGTACTGGCGCAGGAATTCTGCCCGGAGCCGGGCATCGGGAATGAACACGTTGGCGCTTTGCAGGCCGGGCAGGTTGAAGGTTTTGCTCGGGGCCGTGCAGGTGATGCTGTTCCGGGCGAAGTCCAGGCCGAGGGAAGCGAACGGGATGTGCTTCTTGGCGGGGTTGATGATGAGGTCCTGATGGATCTCATCGGAGATGACCAGGACTCCCTGGCGGGCGCAGATCTCTCCCATGGTCCGCAGTTCTTCTTCGGACCATACGTTGCCGGTCGGGTTGTGCGGGTGGCTGAGGATGAAGATCTTGGTGTCGGGCCGGATGGCCATTTCGAAGATCTCGGCGTTGAACCGGTACCCGTCCTGCGTGCGTTCCAGGGGAGCGAGTGCGAGGTGTCGGCCGTTGAGCAGGACGTCGTTATGGAAGTGTGCGTAAACCGGAGGCTGGATCAGGACGGAGTCTCCAGGGGCGGAGAACGCCTGGACAGCAACTTTGAGGCTGGTGATGATGCCGGAGGTCTGGCAAACCCAGGCCGGGTCTACGTCCCAGCCGAAGCGGCGTGCCTGCCAGCCGGTCACGGCCTGGACATAGCTGGACGTAGCTCCTCCCGGGTAGCCGAAAATACCGTAGGAGACGGCCTCATGCAGTGCCTCCAGAACGGGGGCCGGGGCCTTGAAGTCGGTGTCCGCCACCCACATCGGCAACGGATCGGCGGCTGCTTCGTCCGGGCGCAGAAGCGCCTTCGCCGACGCCCACTTCATGGAGTTGGACTGGCGGCGGTCCACAACCTCATCCAGAAGGGAGGGTCCGGTCACGGACGGGGCTTCACGTTCTGCCAGGAGTGGCTGGGTGTTCACGGGTGGTTCCTTTGGTTGATCGGCCTGCCTCGCACCGTGACCTCTCTGGTGAGGTGTCAGCGGCGGGGTGGTGTGTAGCTGACGTACTGGCAGGACCTCCAGGTTTGGGCTGGGAACCCCCACCGAAGTGATCTGCCTTACATAGGAATAGATTAGTTCGATTGGGCCGCAATTCGTTTGCTACTTTTCAGCTGCAAACCCTTCTATGTGCTAACTTTTTGAATATGGACACCCTAGATCGCAAGATTATTGCCCTCCTTCAGGAGGAGGGCAGGATCACACTCACGGATCTGGCCGACAAGGTCAGCCTGAGCCTGTCCCGTTGCCAACGACGGGTTCGGGATCTGGAAGAGCAGGGAGTGATCACCGGCTACCGGGCCGTGGTCAACGCCCCAGCCATGGGCTTTGGCTTTGAAGTGCTGGTGTTCGCTACCTTGACCAAAGCCGGAGCAGTCGATGAATTCGACTCCGCGCTGGCCGGTATCCCGCAGATCATTGAGGCGCAGCGCCTGTTCGGTGAACCCGACTACCTGATCCGGGTGGCCTGCGCCGACCTGCCTGCCTATCAGCGCCTCTATGACACCGTCCTGACGAAGTTGCCCGGCCTGGCAGGGCTGAACTCAACGATCGTCATGAAGCAGATCGTCGCTCCGCGGCCACTGCCCATCGCCTAAGCCACGCCTCAAGCCAACCCACAAGGACCCCCAATGCCTGAACCAACCTCCAATGCCCTGCAGTTCACCCGCACACCTGCCACCGACCCAACACCGACGGCCGAGCGTCAAAAGATCCTCGAGGATCCCGGCTTTGGTGACCACTTCACAGACCACATGGTCAGCATCCACTACTCGCCAGGGACCGGCTGGCACGACGGCCACGTCAACCCCTACGGACCGCTGCAGCTTGACCCGTCTGCCGGGGTCTTCCACTACGGACAGGAAATCTTTGAGGGCCTGAAGGCCTACCGGCACCAAGACGGCTCCATCTGGTCATTCCGGCCCGAGGAAAATGCCGCCCGCTTCCAGCGCTCGGCCCGGCGCATGGTCATGCCCGACCTTCCGGTGGGCCTGTTCCTGGACTCCCTCAAGGAACTCATCAGCGTTGACGGGGCGTGGGTTCCATCAGCGCCCGGGACGAGCCTGTATCTGCGGCCCTTCATGTTCGCCGCGGAAGCCTTCCTGGGCGTCCGGTCATCGATGGAGTACGCCTATCATCTGATCGCCAGCCCGGCCGGCGCCTACTTCACAGGTGGGGTCAAACCCGTATCGATCTGGCTGTCGGAACAATGGACCCGCGCCGGCAAGGGCGGCACCGGGGCGGCGAAGACCGGCGGGAACTACGCTGCGGGCCTGCTGCCCCAGGCCGAAGCCTACGACAACGGCTGCGCGCAGGTGCTCTTCCTGGATTCCGTGGAAGGAAGATACGTTGAGGAGCTCGGCGGCATGAACGTCGTACTGGTCCGCAAGGACGGTTCGCTGCTCACTCCCGCCTCGGACACCATCCTGGAGGGCATCACCCTGAAATCAGTGCTGCAGCTGGCCAAGGACGCCGGGCGTGAGGTGGAGCAGCGCCCCGTGACCCTCCAGGAATGGCGCGATGGGGTCGCCTCCGGGGACATTGTGGAAATGTTCGCCTGCGGCACAGCGGCAGCGATCACCCCCATCGGAGAATTGAAGTCCGCGTCCTTCACCGCCGGAGACATCACCGCCCCTCCCGGTGAGGTGACCATGGAACTGCGTCAGCACATCGCCGACATCCAGTACGGCCACGCCGCAGACCGACACGGCTGGATGCTCCGCCTGGACGCCTGACAGGCCCGTGAACAGCCAACGACGGCGGGTTCCCGGCTCTTTGTGGCCGGGAACCCGCCGCCGTTGGCCCGCGTCTTAGGCCACGGCCTCGACGTCGAGTTTCTCGTTGGTCTCGGCCTCGGCCTGCTTGAAGAATTTCATGGCCATGAAACCGTGGGCGTAACCGCCGCCGGCGCGCAGCACGCTGGTGATCATCACGGTCTCCGCAAGTTCAGCCTCCGTGGCACCGGCTTCCTGGGCTGCTTTGGAGTGCGCCTCGATGCAGTATGCGCACTGGGTGGTCAGCCCAACGGCCACTGCGATGAGTTCTGTGTATTTGCGCGGGATGACCTTGGCCTCGCTGTCGATAGCGGCGTGGTCGAACGCCTGCAGGGCCTTGAATGCCTCAGGCGCTCCGGAACGGAGGTAACGGGCGAACTGGTTGTCGTTGTGCTCGTGGTACGTCATGGTTGTATCTCTTTTCTCCTACTTAAAGGCCAGGAGAGTCTTCCCCGGGCCTGGTCCGTGCCCTATGAACCGGGCAGGTCAACGGGAAGGCGCGGCGGCCGGCGCCGGAGTTTCACTGACCCGGCGGGCAGCTGCGAATCCGGCCCGCACGGCGCCTTCGATGTGGCCAGGAAAAGCCGGGGACACCTCGGTCGAGGCCCAGTGCAGCCGTCCGAATACGGGCAGCTGGAAGACATCGGCCCCGTACAGGTCGGTGCGTGCGTACGGGTGCACTGTCTGTGGGGCTGTGTACTGCTCCCGGCTCCAGTCCACAACACGGACCTCGGAAGGCTCTGCGGCATGGGTGCCAAAAATCCGGGACAACTGGTGGACGAAGACCTCCCCAATCTCATCCAAGGGCACTCCGGCCAGCCCGGCCGAGGGCGCGAACCCGAACAATGCTGCGGGTGAGCCGCCGGGACCGCTGTGGTCGTGGAACTCGCGGAACGGGCCGGCGTGGCTGATGGCCGAACCCGACAGTCCGGCCCGCCGCCAGCGTGCCTGGTCAAAGAGGGCAACAGCTTTGACCATGCTGCCCATCCACACCGCCGTTGATGCCGCAGCCAGAACAAGATCAGCGGGCAGTGCTGGGGTGAACCGGATCTGTTCCACGGCCAGCGCCGGTGGCAGAGCAAGGATGACCTGATCAGCATCTGCTGTGAGCGTGCGCGACTGGACCCGGACCACACCGTCAGGGAGAATCTCCACCGAACGGACGGGCTCATCCAGCCGCAGGACCCCCTCCGGCAACCGGCCAGCCAGCGCGGAAACCATGCCGCCGGCGCCGTGGGCGAACCGCCGCGCCGGGACATCCACGGGGTTGCCCTGCAGGCGCTGGACGCCTGCAGGGGCGGATTCATACAGGGCGTCCCCTGCCAGATGCTGGGGAAAGGTTTCCACACCGAGTTGGTCGGTGATCGCCTCGACGAACCCCTCATGATCCCAGAACCACGTCCCGCCCAAATCGACCGCACCCGGACCTGCTGCGCCCGGGGCTATCTGGTGGCTCACCAGTCGTCCTCCGACCCGGGAACGTGCCTCGCACACCAGCACGGAGTAGCCGTTCCTGCCCAGGGCCTCGGCTGCGACCAGCCCCGCCGCGCCGGCCCCGACGACGATGACGTCATATCGTCTTCGTTCTTCAGCCACGCCAGGAGCCTTCCAGAACGATGCGGAAGCGCGCCTGGCCGCCGCGCAAGCGGGCGACGGCTTCGCTGGCCCGGGCCAAGGGCATCGTCTCTACGATGGGCTTGACGTCGTGATGAAGGGCAAAACGCATGGCCTCCTCGGTATCGTGAGCGCTGCCGGTCAAGTGTCCTTTGATGACCTGGCTGTTCATGACCAGCCGTGCCACCGAAATGTCGAGATGGCCGCTGTCCACGCCCACCACCGTCAGGGTCCCGCGCACCCGCAAGCCCGTGAGCAGTTCCGGGACGGCGGTGGTCGTTGATGAGGTGCTGAGGATCAAATCGGCGCCACCGAGGCGATGCAGGGCCGCTCCGGCCGGCTCCGCCTCACTGTCGATGTAGTGACCGGCGCCCAACTGACGGGCCAGGGTTTCGCGGCCGGCCCCGCGGGCAATAGCGACCACCTCGTGACCCATCTTCGCTGCGAACTGCACCGCAAGGTGGCCCAGGCCGCCGACGCCGAAAACAGCGACACGGCTTCCCGGGGCGAGGCTGGCATGCCTGAGCGCGTTGTAGGTGGTTACGCCCGCGCAGCCCATGGGGGCAGCGTCGATGAAGCCCAACCCTTCAGGGATACGGGCCAGCGCTTCAGCAGGCACGGTGACCGACTCGGCCCATCCCCCCGGGTACGAGAGGCCGGGGACCTTCCGGTCAGGGCAATGCACCACATCTCCGCGACGGCAGTAACTGCACTGCCCGCAACTGCCGCCAAACCACCCAACGGCCACCCGGTCACCCACCTGCCACTCACCGGCGTCGGGGCCGACCTCGGCGATCACGCCGGCCACTTCATGCCCCGGCGTCACTGGCCGATCCCGGCTGCCCGACCGGGACGTGGCCAGATCGGCGTAGCAGACACCGCTCGCCGCAACAGCGACCCTGACCTGTCCGCGGGCCGCGGGCCCGACCCGGACCTGCTCCGCGTCGAAGGTCGCTTCCGGGCCGCGTGCCCGCATCATCAGGGCAGTGTCTGCCATCAGTGCTCCAATCAAGTCGGTCCATGGGCGCCGGGCGGACGCCCAAGGAATGAGGGTAGGCAGTGGGGCGCCTTCCCCGGAAGGCGACTGTCCTGAATAATGCGATAGCCTTTTGTTATGGCTGAGCGGTGGGCGATAGAGAACCTTCGGTATGTGCAGGCAGTGACGGAAACCCGTTCCTTCAGCGCCGCCGCGCGCGCTTACGGGGTCACACAGCCGGCGTTGTCCAATGGTGTGGCGAAGTTGGAGGAACAACTGGGGGAGAGGTTGTTCGAACGCTCACCGCGTGGGGTTAGCCCGACAGCCTTCGGTTCCCATCTTCTGCCGCTGATCGACCAGGCTGTGGCCGCGGTGGACAAGATCGCTGCTGAAGCCGGTCGGTGGAGCAACCGCGGCAGCGACAGTATCCGGATGGGCGTCTCGCCGCTGATCAACCCCCGGCTGATTGCTGCGGCCTACAATGCCGTGTGCCGGCACGCGGACGCACCGGCTACGCGGACGCTGGTACTTCGGGAGGCCAACATGGACGAACTCCACGATGCGCTGCTGGCCGAGGAACTGGACATCATCCTGATCCCCTCGGTCCTGCCCCTGCCCCGGTACACCCACCGCATTGTCGATTCCGAACCGATGGTGATCGTCGAAGGCCGAAATGACGGCGCCACCGGGCCGATCCAGGTCAGCGACATCGGCATAAGATCCTTGATCCTCGTTCCCAACGCCTGTGGCCTGACAACGTTCACCCGGGATCTTTTCAGTTCCCGGGAACTTCCCCTGAATACCTATCCAGGGGAAGCCTCGAGCTACCGGATGCTTGAACAGTGGGCCGACCTCGGGTTGGGGACCGCGCTGCTGCCGCAGTCAAAACTGACCAACCCCGACACGGCCCGCCGGCCCCTGCTCGACCAGGACCAGGAAGTCGAAATCTTCTATGAAGCCGTCTGGGACCCCAGATCCCCCCTGGCAGCCGAACTCGAAGACCTCGCCTCACACATCACGCACCTGCCCCATGCCGCGGCGGGCACGGCATGGGTGGAACCGGCGGCTCAGCCCGGACCGTAGCTCGGGTTCCCCGCCCTGCAGACTCCCGGCCGCAATACTCGGCACTGTGCTGTCCCATGCTTCGGGCAGTACCGTGGCCGGGAATGTGGGTGTCGGCTAGATGCTGTCGTAGATGCGCACTTCGGGAGCGCTTTTCAGGTAGGGCTCCAGAGCGGTGACGACATCCTGGTTGAACAGTTCGCTGCCGAGGTAGGACTGGGCGCACGCGACGCTCCCGAATCCGTGGAGGACCTGGACGTCATCTTCCCTGATGAGCAGCTCCTTGCTCTGCGCGCCGCCGATGCTCTCCAGGAACGGCTGCTTGTACTTCTCGTAGACGGCAGCTGCAGCCGGGCGGTTTTCTTCGGCAATGTCGAGGGTGATTTCCAGATAGGCCATGAAGGTTCCTTTCATTGGTGCAGGTAGCGGCGGTCGCCAGCTGCTCTGACAGAAATGTAGAAGGAATCCGGCACAGTCAGTAGCCCCGATACGGAAATGGGCTCATAACTTCCCCTTATCGTTGCAAGTCGTCCTGGATGTGCCGTGGCCCGTAGGAGAGATGGGCCGGTGTGCCCACGGGGGCCGTGGAGATCTCGCCGATATGCCCGCGCAGGACCTCTGCGAAGGCGGCCGCGTTGCCGTTACGGAGGTTCTCCACCAAGGCCTCATGTTCGTCGATGATGTCCATGCACCGCTCCAGCAGCCTGGTCCCGGCGGCGAACAGGACAAAACGGTGACGGTCTGACAACCGGTCGTACAGCTCCAGCAGCACTCCGCTGCCACCGGCCTCGACAATGCCCCGATGGAAGGCCAGTGTCAGGCCGATGAACCGGCGGACATCGCCGGCAGCGAACGCTTCCCGCTGCCTGTCGACAGAGTCCTGCAATGCTTCCGCCAAGCTTCGCCGCAGCGCCTCCGGGGCCCTGTCGACAGCTGTTGTCTCCAGGACGAAACGGGCATCGGCGAGCTCGACTACCGTGCGTTCGCTGACTCCCTGGACCAAGGCCCCCCGCTTCGGATACACCGTGATCCACCCCTCGTCCTGCAGGCGGGCCAGGGCGACACGTACCGGGGTGCGGCTCATCCCCAGCGACGCCGCCAGCGGAGCTTCACCCAGCATTGTGCCGGGTTGGTGGGTTCCATCAACGATGCAATCCCTGATCACTTGATAGGCACGCTCAGCCGCGCTGGTGCCACCACCCTCACCGGACATTTGCCACGCTCCTCCCGGCCGCAGCCAAAACACCATGCATTCACGTGGTGTCCAGCCTACCGAAGAACAGCACACCAATACCACTGGGATGCATCTTGTATCCTAGATGTGGAAGTCTGCGTTTGGCGTCGATATCCGCTGTACGCGCCGTGCAAGCGGAGCCGCAGTTCCCGCTCACCGCCCGGCCACCCGGCTGGCCCTGGAACCATAGGACTCGTTTTGACTCACCTCCAACCCGGCACTGGCCTGCAGAGCCCGTCCACCACTGCGCCGACCCATGATGAACTGCAACGCAGAACCATGCGCGTGCTGGTCCTCATGCAGATAGTGGGCACGGTGGGAGTGGGCATCGCGCCGTCCATCGGCATCCTCCTGGCCAGCCAGGTGACCGACAACGAGGCGTGGGCAGGGCTCGCCCGGACGGCAAGCACCCTCGGCGCGGCGCTGCTGGGCTTGCCGCTGGGCAATCTGGCCGCCCGCTTCGGGCGCCGCTTCGCTCTCTCCAGCGGCTGGTGGACTGCCGCTGCTGGCAGTGCCATCCTTGTGGTCGCTGCGCAGGTCAGCCACGTGGTGCTGCTCTTCGTCGGACTGCTGCTCATTGGCGCCGGTTCTGCCGTAAGCCTTCAGGCACGCTTCGCCGCTACCGATCTGGCCAAACCCCACCACAAAGGCAGGGCGCTGGCCCTGATCGTGTGGGTGGGAACCATTGGCTCCGTGCTCGGGCCCAACCTGGGGATCCCCGGAGAATTCATCAGCGAACGGACCGGCCTGACCGTCTACGCCAGCGCGTTCCTCATCGCGGCCGTTTGCCTGGCCATCGCCGGGGTCCTGGTGTTCGTCTGGCTTCGGCCCGACCCGCTCGCCGTCCTCCAGGCCGACTCTGCTGCTGCACCTTCCCAGGGCCGGAAGAACAGCAAAATCCGGCTGATCCTCGCCGAGCTCAGGATCAATCGCTCAGCACGCTACGCGGTCATCGCGATCCTCAGCGCACAAATCGTCATGGTTGCCATCATGACCATGACGCCGGTGCACATGACCCACCAGGGCGGCTCCATCACGCTGGTCGGCATCACCATCAGCCTTCACATCCTGGGAATGTACGCGTTCGCCCCGGCCGTCGGGCTTATGGCGGACCGTCTCGGGCACAGGCTGACCATCGGGGCGGGCATCTGGGTCTTCGCGGCATCATTGTCCATCGCAGCCCTCCAGCCCCACGACACCACCTGGATCATCACGTCGCTGATCCTCCTCGGGCTGGGCTGGTCACTGATGAATGTCGCAGCTTCGGCGCTGTTCAGCATGGTCGTCTCGGCCCAGACGCGGGCCTCATCCCAGGGCGGCGTCGACGCCATCTCCAACCTCTGCGGCGCCGCCGCCGCATTCGGCGCTGGACCGCTCCTGGCCCTCAGCAACTTCTCCACGCTGGCCGTCCTCGCAGTCGCCGCCTTGATCCCGATCTTCATCCTGACCCTCCGGGGGCATACGAGCAGCGGATCCTGAAGGAAACGCCCCGCGCCGGCGCGTGGACTGGCGCCCGCTGGCCGATAGCCCGTGATGGGCATCGGTTCAGAGCGCCGCCGCCCGTGACCAACGCGGGCCAGAGCCGGAGTGTCTTGTTGCATCCAACATGTATCCTAGTTGGCATGTTGAATAAGAAGGCTGGTCAGGGCGCCGCGATGCCGCCGAAGAGACGCTTCAGGGGGCGCTGGATCCTCTACGCCGCCGCCGCGGGTCGACTGCGGCCCTCATTCTCTTCATGGCCCTTCGAGGGCAGGGTCGGAATGAGGCGTCCATGGGATCGCCATCATCGGAGGCAGGCGCCGTGGTGGCAGCCGACCCGGGGAAGTCCGCTGGGGATCGGTTCCAAGGATGCCCCGGTTGTTCTCATCGAATGGGCGGACGCGCGTTGTCCGTACTGTGCCTTGTTCACGCAGGAGACGCTTCCGACGTTGCTGAAGGACTATGTTGACAGCGGCAAGGTCCGTTTCGAGTTCCGCGATGTCGCGATGTTCGGTGAACAGTCCGTCAGCGCGGGCACGGGGATCCGGGCGGCGGCTGCACAGGAACCGTTCCATGCCTACCTCACGACCTTGTACGGGGCGGCTGAGGGCCATGAGCACCCTGACCTGCCACGGGAGAAGCTCATCGAGTTTGCCCGCACGGCCGGTGTCCCCGACATGGACCGTTTCGAAGCCGATCTGGGAAGTGAGGCCTTGCGCCAGGCAGTACTTGCCTCCACGACCGATGCGCGCAGGCTCGGCGTTACGGGTGTGCCCCTGTTCCTCGCCGGCGACAGGGTCCTTTCGGGGGCCCAGCCGGTGGAGGTCTTCAAACAGGTTCTTGACGAAGCCTTGCAGGCCGCCGAAACGAAATGACGGTTACCGTGGCCGGGGCTTTCCTAGGGGGAGTTCTGGCATTGCTCAGTCCGTGTTCGGCGATGATCCTGCCGTCCTTTTTCTCTTACGCCTTCACAAACCCAGCAAGACTCCTGCAACGCACGGGGGTCTTCTATCTGGGCCTTGTGACCACCTTGGTTCCGCTGGGCATTCTGGCCGGAACGAGTGGAGCCTTCCTCAGCGAGCACCGCGGGGGACTCGTCCGTGGCGTGTCCATCGCCGTGATCTGCCTTGGGGTCCTGCAACTGAGCGGGCTGTCGTTGCCGGTGTTGGGCATGACCGCTGCAGGCACCACGTCCACGCTGTCGGTGTACTTGTTGGGTACCGTGTACGGGTTGGCGAGCAGCTGCGCCGGCCCGGTGCTCGGATCCGTTCTGGCTCTTGCCGCGCTCGGCGGAGATGCTGTCTCCGGCGGGATCCTGTTGGCCGTCTTTGCCCTGGGCATGGCGCTTCCGCTGGTGGTCCTTTCCCTTTCCTGGCAGCGAACGCCCTGGGCCAAATCCATCGCACGGCCACGGGGGATCCGCATCGGTCCGTGGACCAACACCTGGTCCGGTGTCCTCGGCGGCCTGCTGGGCATCGCTTTGGGAGTGTTCCTGGTGATGACCGATGGGACCAACACGCTGGGCGGAATCCTCTCGGCGGCCCGGCAGGCGGACCTGGAAGCCTGGACGTTGTCTGTCAGCCGGGACATACCGGACTGGGCGATGCCCGCCACCGCTGCAGCGTTGGCAGGATCGGTCTGGGTTCTTCGCAGGATCAAAAGCGGTCGAGGTGTGGAAACGGCCGGGGAGAGAGCAGCCCATGACGGCGACGGAGCTCCTGGGCTTGGGACGATCCACCGTCCACAGGCTGCTGAACACCCTCGAACAGGAAGGATTCGTCCGCAAAGACTCCTTCAACCGGGGTTACCGGGCCGGCAGGGTGCTGGTGTCCATCGGTATTGCCGCAGTCGGGGACATTGACGTCCGCAAGAAGGCGCACGTTTTCATGGAGGAACTGGGGGCCTCGACTGGGGAGACCGTTCATCTTTTCGTGCTCGAAGGAGGCAGCGCCCGCATCATCGACGGCGTGGGGAGTCCACAGGCAGTGCGTGTGGCCACAGCCATCGGCGCCCTCTACCCGGCGCACGCTACGGCAGGCGGCAAAGCGTTGCTCGCCGCTTTGCCCGGTGACCAGCTTCGCGCCATGTATTCCCGGGGTTTGCCCCGATTTACCGACTTCACCCAGACACGCTGGGAAGCCTTCGAACCGGAAATCGAAATGATCCGCAGGCAGGGCTTCGCCGTAAACCGCGGAGAAGCCCAAGACGGCGTCTGCGGGGTAGCCGTTCCCATCTTCGACCGCGCCAGGCGACTGGTCGCCTCCTTGGCTCTGTCCGTCCCCAGGGACAGGATCAATGACGAAAGAATCGAAAACCTTGCCACGGAACTGCGTCACCACGCTGCGGACATAGGCGAAGTCCTCGTGTAGACGAACACAGTGTCCCAAGCAAACGTTAAGGTTTCTTCAGCAAGAGCTTCATCGCCACGCCACGCATCACGCTTACCCGAACGCAATGAGTCAGTTAGGGACACCGGGCACGCTGGTAATTCTGCTTAGCATCGCAAACTTGAGCGGACAGGGATTTTGAACCGACTCGCGGGGGCCTCCGTCATCCACAACTCCTTACCTGATCCACCACATCGTCGTAGCCCAGATCGAACGACCGTGCACAGCTCCCGGTTGGGGCGAGAGTGAGGGTGGCATCGAGTTCTTTATAGATGCCAATAGTGGAGGCAGTGACGGCTTCGGCGACGTCGAGCCGGTCAAGGTTAACCACTCAACTTCAGCAGTGCCGGCTAACCCGTAGGACGTTGCAGTTCTTTGAGTTGTGCTCTGACTTGGGCCGGAGTGGATCAACGTGACGTTCTCCGAAACCTCCCAGGTTGTTGTCCTTGCGCTTTAGAGGAAGTTTCACTTACTCGACTAGTAGGTTGCAGTTCCGGCCGCTATCTGCCCGCGTAGTGGTCTGCGATGACGATGTATTAGGTGGTGGTGTATTCGGCGATGCCTTCAAACGCAGAAGCTGCTTCCGATACATGGATGGCAGACACGGGTTGGCTGACGAACCCACTTCCGCACTCGATCTGTCGGTTCAAGCCCAGATTCTCAACCTGCTCCTTGAACTTGAGGGCACCCAAGGCCTAGTGATCATCTCTCACGACCTAGCCGTCGTGCAGCATCTCACAACCGAACTTGTTGTGCTCTACAAAGGAAACATCGTGGAACATGGGCAGACAGCCGAAGTACTCAGGAACCCACAGCACACTTATACGCACCAGCTCGTTGCAGCAAGTGCCCTGCGAGTCAGCCTTTAATCGCCCGATCATAACCGTCGGGGCATATAGATCACGCCGGGCGCCTTCCAGAATGCTCAAGACGCACCAGGCTAGAGCTCCGCTAGCCCGTAAACGCAGTGGGCATACTTGCTCGGCGCGGGAGCATCTTTGATACTCCGACTTCGGTGGCCGCCGGGAACGCCTATGCGGCCGCCAGGACCCGCCGGGGGCGCTTCCCGCAGCAAAATAGCCGGCACGGCTAACTATCGTTTAATGCGCGATTCTCTCGTCTAATGACGCCTCGCCTTGGAACGCCGATAACGGATATTCCGTCAAGCTGGCGGGAATCGTCCGGCGAGCCAATCAGGACAGTCCATTCGGCCGTCCCAGGGCGGGGTGGTGGTTGGAGTTAGGGGCAGTTCAGGGTTCCGGTGAGGGGTTGGCCGATCCAGGTGTTCGTGGAGTTGGGGACTTTGTAATAGCCGCGGATTTGGTAGGTCCAGGTGCCGGTGAGGTTGCTGGCGTTCTGGACTCCGGAGTTGTAGGACTTTCCGGCTGTTTTGCTCAGGTCGCCGGTGAATTGGACAACGCCATCCGGGTCGATGATTTTCAGCTCGTGGTAGTTCGCGTAGGCAACGTTAGTGAAGGCACCGACGCTGATCTTCACCTGGCCGAACCAGAGGAATGAGTCGCAGGACTTCGTGACGGTGACCGTGTTCGCTGCGGGGGCCGGGATGCGGGCCGCGGTGACAACCGTGGCTCCGGTTTCGGTGTCGTTGAACTTCGCGTGGGCCGGTGACAGCTGCACACCCATGATCAGGAACACTGCGGCGAGGATGATGGCTGGTATCTGCCAGATGATGCTCTTGCCGTGCATGCGTTTTCCGTCCCCCGGGGTGCTGCTCTTTTGCTTCGTTTCCAGTGTGTCCGGTCAGGCTCAGGAAAGACCGGGGTGAACACTCAAGGTCCGCTCAAGAACAGTCGAGGCGTTCAGGGAATGGTCAGAGATAACAAGAAACAGGATGAAGACAACGCGGCAGGAGTACCTTGGCTGTGGTCGCGGTTCAGAGACTTCGGAGTTGTTGGCTGTGCAGTAGTTCGACGGAGTCGTCAGGGACCTGGACGGGTTTGCTCACCGGGGTTTGGGTGTGATCAAGGAACACGCGGTAGTACATGCCCTTCCGGTGGGGTTCCACCCGGTAGACGTGGGGCATCCATTGATGACCGAGGATTGCCTCCACCCACGCCTCGCACTCCGTGGGGACCAATGTTGCCAAGGTGCCGGTTTGGCGGCGGTGCCCGGCCATGCCGATGGTCACGCAACAGCCACTCACTTCCGGGGAAGGACTGAACCGCCGCACGTCCTCAAGATCTGCCACAACGGTGAGGTTGGTTCCCGCACCTGTCACCGAGGGCACCGGGCCGATCCGGCCCAGCCGTCGGGCTGCGTGGATCCCAGTCGGCCCGGGTGTGCAGAACCTGAGTTCCCGCATCACGTCGTCCACGACCTGGCCATGGGCCACCCGGATGCGGTGGCTGAGTTCTGAAGCGCTGTTCATGACTACTCCCTGCAGGTAACCGAGCTGGATGCGGGGTGGTTACTTGACGGTTTCGGTGCGTTGGGTGCCGGTGAAGGAGAAGGCGATGGTGGAGGTGGCGCCTTGGAAGGTGTTGTCCGCGGTGGTGGGGAACGCGGT